>NZ_JBIUWM010000005.1:123160-160419 GCF_044743445.1 Pseudomonas sp. NPDC087615
TCGTTGACAGCTTCACCCTGTCCTCGGCCATTAAAGGCAAATACGGCCTGGTGTTCTTCTACCCACTGGACTTCACCTTCGTCTGCCCGTCCGAGCTGATCGCTCTGGACAACCGTATGGCAGACTTCAAGGCACGCAACGTTGAAGTGATCGCGGTTTCGATCGACTCGCACTTCACCCACAACGCCTGGCGCAACACCCCGGTCAACAATGGCGGCATCGGTCAGGTGAAATACACCATGGCTGCCGACATGAAGCACGACATCGCCAAGGCGTACGATGTTGAGTCCGAAGGCGGCGTGGCGTTCCGTGGTGCCTTCCTGATCGACGACAAAGGCGTTGTCCGCTCGCAGATCATCAACGACCTGCCGCTGGGCCGTAACATGGAAGAGCTGATCCGTCTGGTCGACGCTCTGCAATTCCACGAAGAGCACGGCGAAGTCTGCCCTGCCAACTGGAAGAAAGGCGACAAAGGCATGAACGCTTCGCCAGAAGGCGTTGCGGCTTACCTGACCGAGAACGCTGCTGCCCTGTAAGGCGCAACGTTAAGGTACAAAAAAACCGGCTCACGTAGCCGGTTTTTTCATGCGCGGGATTTATTCGAGAACCATCAGTCGTCGAAGTCTTCCCAGCCACCCATCTGCTTCCAGCGATTGACGATGCCGCAGAACAGCTCAGCGGTTTTCTCGGTGTCGTAGCGTGCGGAGTGCGCCTCACGGCCGTCGAAATCGATGTCGGCTGCCTGACAGGCTTTCGCCAGTACGGTTTGACCATAAGCCAGACCGGCCAGCGTCGCAGTGTCGAAACTGGAGAATGGGTGGAACGGATTGCGCTTCATATCCAGTCGCGCAACAGCGGCATTCAGGAAGCCGAGGTCGAAGCTGCTGTTATGGCCGACCAGAATCGCCCGTTTGCAGCCGTTGGCTTTCAACGCCTTGCGGATGCCACGGAAGATATCGGTCAGCGCCGTTTCTTCGCTGACGGCCATGCGCAACGGGTGATCAAGCTTGATTCCGGTGAACTCCAGTGCCGCCGCTTCGATGTTGGCCCCTTCAAAAGGCTCAACGCGGAAGAAGTAGGTGTGATCGGGGTAAACAAAACCCTTTTCATCCATGGCGATGGTGGTCGCGGCAATCTCCAGCAATGCATCGGTGGCCGAGTTGAAGCCACCGGTTTCTACGTCGACGACAACCGGCAGGTAACCGCGAAAACGCGCTGCCATTGGATGACGGGAACCGCCGCCGCCACCTTGACCTTCCAGTTCGTCGTCGAAATGGTCTTCACTCACGCGTGTTCCTCCAGCAGACGCCAGCGCAGCTTTTCACCGGCGCGCAGCGGGATAACGGTCAACTCGCCAAACGGCAGGCTGGTCGGGGCGGTCCATTCTTCGCGAACCAAAGTGATGCGGTCGGTATTGGCCGGCAGGCCGTAGAAGCGTGGCCCGTTGAGGCTGGCGAACGCTTCTAGCTTGTCCAGCGCATTACGCTGTTCGAAGGCTTCGGCATACAACTCGATGGCGGCGTACGCGGTGTAGCAGCCGGCGCAGCCGCAGGCGGCTTCCTTGGCGTGCTGGGCGTGCGGTGCCGAGTCGGTGCCGAGGAAGAACTTCGCACTGCCGCTGGTGGCGGCGTCGAGCAGGGCTTCCTGATGGGTATTGCGCTTGAGGATCGGCAGGCAATAGAAGTGCGGGCGGATCCCGCCAACCAGCATGTGGTTGCGGTTGTACAGCAGGTGATGCGCGGTGATGGTTGCGCCGACGTTGGCCGAAGCCTCGTTGACGAACTGCACGGCGTCGCCGGTGGTGATGTGTTCGAACACCACTTTGAGCGTCGGGAAACGCTCGACCACACGGCGCATGTGCTCATCGATGAAAATCTTTTCGCGGTCGAACACGTCGACATCGCCACGAGTGACTTCACCGTGGATCAGCAGCGGCATGCCGACTTCGGCCATGGCCTCCAGCGCCGGGAAGATCTTGTCGATGCTGGTCACTCCGGAATCGGAGTTGGTGGTCGCGCCGGCCGGGTACAGTTTGGCGGCGTGCACGAAACCGCTGGCCTTGGCCTCACGAATTTCTTCGGGTTGGGTGCGGTCGGTGAGGTACAGCACCATCAACGGCTCGAAACCACTGCCGGCCGGGCGAGCAGCGAGAATCCGCTGGCGATAGCCGTCGGCTTCAGCGGCGTTGCGCACCGGAGGTACCAGGTTGGGCATGATGATGGCGCGACCGAAGGTGCGCGCAACATCGGCAACGGTATTGGTCAACACAGCACCATCGCGAAGATGAATGTGCCAGTCGTCGGGACGCAGCAGGGTCAGGCGGTCGGACATGAGGGGATTCCAGGCGGGTCAAACTGAGGGGAATGCTACCCGAAAAGACTCTTGCAGGCACTCGCTATCAAGTTTTGCAGGAACCTTCCGATATCCCATAGGTATGCCGTAAACATGTGTGTATCGGTCTTTTTGTTGCAGAAGCCAATGGAGCCTCCCGTGCGCCAGCGTTATTTAGCCTTGCTCAGTGTGTTTGCCAGCCTTCCCGCGATGGCGCTTACCTACCAGACCCGACTGGAGAACATTGAGTGGACGGTCGCCGGCGATAAATTCGAGTGCCGTCTGACGCAGCCGATCACTGATTTCG
The DNA here is from genome assembly GCF_044743445.1 of Pseudomonas sp. NPDC087615. Taxonomy (NCBI): domain Bacteria; kingdom Pseudomonadati; phylum Pseudomonadota; class Gammaproteobacteria; order Pseudomonadales; family Pseudomonadaceae; genus Pseudomonas; species Pseudomonas sp. NPDC087615. The sequence goes on from NZ_JBIUWM010000005.1 coordinate 125,799, forward strand.
GTTCGGGTGAGTTCGTGCGCAGGGCCGGTGAGCAGGCAATATTCCGTTTGAACGCCTATAACGCCATGCTGGGCGGCGGTTCGGCGACGTTGCTCGCGGCAGCCGCGCCATGGCAGCCGGGGCGCGGCGACATTAATCTGGGCTCTGTCAGGCTGGGCAGCGGCAACATTCTGTTCAGCAGTTCGCAGTCTCAGGCAGGTGGTCTGATGAGCGGCCTGATGGACGGGCGCAGCCCTGTTGTACGCCGTGCCTCGGGCGATGGCCGGGTTTCGGAAGTGCGCCTGTTACCGGTCAAGTTCAGCAAGGCGTTCAACGAATACCAGAGTTGTGTGGCGAAATTGCTGCCACAGAACTTCGATCAGATTAAACAGTCGCAGGTTGGCTTCCCTGGCGAAGGCATTGATCTTGATGCCGCCGCCAAGGCCAAGCTGCAGGTCATGCTCGACTATATGAAGGCCGATCCGACGGTCAATCACATCGAGCTTGACGGCCACTCGGACAACAGCGGTAATCGCCTGACCAACCGTGAGTTGTCGCGCCGCCGGGCATTGGCTGTGGTCGACTTCCTCAAGGCCAACGGCATTCAGGAATCGCAGATCACTGTGCGTTTCCACGGTGAACGTTATCCACTGGTGCCGAACACCAATGCGGCCAATCGGGCGAAGAACCGCCGGGTGAATGTACATTTGACGCGCGTGGCCCCGACCACCGCTCCAGCGCCTCAGGCCAGCACTCCCGCCAATACCGCGGCGACTTCCTGACCTGCCGGTCATCGTCGCGCTCTCGACAGATTCTGTCGCTTTGTCGTCTTAAGCTGTCGCGCCTCTGTAAATTATCGCGTTTGAGCGGTAGACTCCTCGGCTTTCCGTAGAACCCCGTGGAGTGATGGCATGGCGGACGTAAACAAGGTCGTTCTGGCGTATTCCGGCGGCCTGGACACTTCGGTGATCCTCAAGTGGCTGCAGGATACTTATAACTGTGAAGTGGTGACCTTCACCGCTGATCTCGGTCAAGGCGAAGAGGTCGAGCCGGCCCGCGCCAAGGCTCAGGCCATGGGCGTCAAAGAAATCTACATTGATGACCTGCGCGAAGAGTTCGTGCGTGATTTCGTGTTCCCGATGTTCCGCGCCAACACCGTTTACGAGGGCGAGTACCTGCTGGGTACTTCCATCGCACGCCCACTGATCGCCAAGCGCTTGATCGAAATCGCCAACGAAACCGGCGCTGACGCCATTTCCCATGGCGCCACCGGCAAGGGCAACGACCAGGTTCGTTTCGAGTTGGGCGCGTACGCGCTCAAGCCAGGCGTGAAAGTGATTGCTCCTTGGCGCGAGTGGGACCTGCTGTCCCGCGAGAAGCTGATGGACTACGCCGAGAAGCACGCGATCCCGATCGAGCGCCACGGCAAGAAAAAATCCCCGTACTCGATGGATGCCAACTTGCTGCACATCTCCTATGAAGGTGGCGTGCTGGAAGATACCTGGACCGAGCACGAAGAAGACATGTGGCGTTGGACCGTCTCCCCGGAGAACGCTCCCGACACCCCGCAGTATCTGGAACTGACCTACCGCAACGGCGACATTGTTGCGCTGGATGGCGTCGAAATGACCCCGGCCACTGTTCTGGCGACACTGAACAAGATCGGTGGCGAGCACGGCATCGGCCGTCTGGACATCGTCGAAAACCGTTACGTGGGCATGAAGTCCCGTGGTTGCTACGAAACCCCGGGTGGCACCATCATGCTGCGCGCTCACCGCGCCATCGAGTCGATCACTCTGGACCGCGAAGTCGCTCACCTCAAAGACGAGCTGATGCCGAAATACGCCAGCCTGATCTACACCGGCTACTGGTGGAGTCCTGAGCGTCTGATGCTGCAACAGATGATCGACGCTTCCCAGGTCAACGTGAACGGTGTGGTTCGCCTGAAGCTGTACAAGGGCAACGTGATCGTGACCGGCCGCAAGTCCGACGATTCGCTGTTCGACGCCAACATCGCAACGTTCGAAGAGGACGGTGGTGCTTACAATCAGGCCGACGCGGCGGGCTTCATCAAGCTCAACGCGCTGCGCATGCGCATTGCTGCCAACAAGGGCCGCAAACTGTTCTGAGATTGTTCAGACAGATGCGCAATGAAAAGGCGGCCTTGTCTTTGAGACAAGGCCGCCTTTTTTATCAATTCGTTGTTTGGTGCTAATCAAGCAATGTTCCTGGTCTGTCTGCTTCTGCGGTAGTCCTCACCCCTCAAACCCGCCCCAGCAGCGTTACCGCTTGCGAGCACAGGTTGTAAACAATACAAAGCGTTGTACCCGAGCCTTTCTTCGCTTGCCTGATTTGCAATAACGCACTCTTGGTCAGAGAAACGTCTGACACATGATTGGAAAGAAATACGATGGCTCGGGCAGTTTTCTTGTCGGTACGACGGATCCTTTCCAGAATCGTGTTCAGTTCTCTCGAAGCATCAATATTCCTTGCATCGATGATGTGCAGGTGGCTGATGGAGACCGGCAAGTGAATATTGTGTTGAACCGTCAGGTTCGGCGTTGAACCGATGTCTGGTGGCGGGTCGGGCGCGTTATGGATTTTGCACGACTCCTTGCCTTGGGCTGCGCCGGGTTCGCTGGGCACGATGAAACTTGATATTCCGAAAGTACCTTGGGGTGGATCCTGCTGTGATGTGTTTCGCTTGTTATCGCGATAATTATTGTTGATGACTTTTAAGAAACTCTTGTCCTTGCCGAAATCAGAGGGTGAATAGAGCGAGCGGTAGTTGAAGTTTAAAGTGATAAAGAAAAGAAACAACAAGTAGAACGGGAAGCTTATCAGGAACCAGACGTAAATTTCGCGATCCTCGCTATCAAGGAATGGCAAAGAAACAGCGGCGGAGGCCTCGGATATAGCGGCGAATATAGCGATGATCGTCATCGGGTTGGAGATTTTGTTTTTTATCTTTAACATTTAAGTTCTCTTTTGTTTGAATGGTTTTGTTGTGGGTGGTTTGTGTTTTGTTGTTTGTTGGGTGAGTGTGCTGTTGATGTTTATATTTATAGCAAAAGTGTTTGCTTAAGTATAAATATCTTGTTTCAAGTGTTTATAATTCGGTCGGTTGTATATTGAGGTTGTAGGAGATTGCCGTCATTGCATGATGTTTCTGATTTGCAATGTGTTCGTGTTGTTGCACTGGTATTCGACTCCGATCCCGCAGGTTGGATGTAATGATGCCCGGCTGTGAGACGGCTTTGCGCTGAAGTCGGTCGCAAGCGGTTACAGGTAAAAAGCAGCAATGTTGCAGGGAAGTGAGCGAGGTGCTTTGTCGGATATTTAGAGAAGAGTGAGGTTTTTGTAGGATTAATCCTCAATGCTCGTAGGGTATGTCTCTCGATGCAAGTGCGTGAGAGCGCTGGCATGCCATAAGGCAAGTGACTGGGCTATTGTGCGTGTTCTAAAAATTCGAACAGCGAAACTGGACTTGCCCATGAATAAAGTGCTGATCGTGGATGACCACCCCGTCATTCGTCTTGCGGTACGTATGCTGATGGAACGTCATGGCTACGAAGTCATTGCAGAAACTGATAACGGTGTAGATGCATTACAACTTGCTCGTGAACAAATGCCCGATATTGTTATTCTGGATATTGGAATACCGAAGCTTGATGGTCTGGAAGTTATTGCGCGCCTGACTTCGGTCGCGATGCCCATAAAAGTTTTGGTACTGACTTCTCAGGCGCCCGGGCATTTTTCAATGCGTTGCATGCAATCGGGGGCGGCGGGTTATGTATGTAAACAGCAGGATCTGACTGAGTTGCTCAGCGCGATCAAAGCTGTTTTGTCCGGCTACAGCTATTTTCCCAATCAGGCGTTGCATACAGTGCGGACCAGTCTGGGCAATGCCAGCGAAGCCGACATGGTGGATCGCCTTTCCGGGCGGGAAATGATGGTTTTGCAACAGTTGGCGCGGGGCAAGACCAACAAGGAAATCGCCGATGGCATGTTTTTGAGCAACAAGACAGTGAGCACCTACAAGACTCGCTTGCTGCTGAAACTCAATGCGCGCTCGCTGGTTGATCTGATCGAGTTGGCGCAACGTAATGGGCTTGTCTGAATGCCTCAGTAAGCTGACGGGGTCATGGGCCGATCGAATTCAGCTAGTTATAGAAAGTGAAAAGCCTCCGGTTCGGGAGGCTTTCAAGTGTCAGAGATCAAAATCGTAATCGGCCAATTGCTTTTGCAGTCGGCGCTCCTCCAGCAGGTTGTCGATCGTGCGGCGCTTGCTCAGATTGGTTTTGGCGACTTCCACGACCGGTTCCTCTGGTTCAGCGTCTGCGGTGTCAACGTCGTCTTCTATGTCCAGTTGTTCTTTGTCGCTACTCATAAGGTTAACTCCGGCTAAGACTGCCTTTGGCGCTCCTTATATCGGTAATGCAGCGACGGGTAAAAAAGATTTTTTCAATCGACCAATCAATAAAGCTAATAGCCGCTCAATCGTCCGATGTTTTGGCCTTGTACTCGCACAAGTCCTCAATCCGACAGCTACCACAGCGTGGCTTGCGCGCCAGACACACATAGCGGCCAAGAAGAATCAGCCAATGGTGGGAGTCGAGCAGGAATTCCTTTGGCACAAACTTCATCAGCTTCTTTTCCACCTCGACGACATTCTTGCCCGGCGCAATGCCTGTGCGATTGCTGACGCGGAAAATGTGCGTGTCGACCGCCATGGTCAACTGGCGAAACGCGGTATTGAGTACGACGTTGGCGGTCTTGCGGCCAACGCCGGGCAAGGCTTCCAGCGCTTCGCGCGTCTTTGGTACTTCACTGTCGTGGCGTTCGACCAGCAGACGGCAGGTCTCGATGACGTTTTTCGCCTTGCTGTTGTAGAGGCCGATCGTCTTGATGTATTCGGACAATCCTTCGACGCCCAAGGCATGGATCGCTGCTGGCGTATTGGCCACCGGGAACAGTTTTGCCGTGGCCTTGTTGACGCCAACGTCGGTGGACTGCGCCGAGAGAATCACTGCAATCAGCAGTTCGAAGGGCGAGGAGTAGGCCAGTTCAGTCTTCGGCTCGGGATTGTCTTCATGCAGTCTGCGAAAAATCTCATGACGTTTTGCGGCGTTCATGGGCGATGCGATTCCTTGGAAATAGAGTTCGAGCGAGTCCACGCCTGACAGGCCGCGAGCAGTAGCCCCAGCACGATGAAGGCGCCGGGAACCATGGTTGGCAGATGCAGGCCATCGTTGAGCAAAACAAGACCTTGCCAGTGTTCGGATAGCCCGCGACCGAGACTGCCGTAACCGATGAGTTCACGCAGTGCGGCGAGTACCAGCATGAGCCCGCCAAACAGGCCCGCTAGCTTGAAGCGCTTGGCCGGCGGTTGCTGGAAGAAGCCATTGTGCTCCAGCACCACACACTGCAAGGCGATCAGGCCCGTATAGAAACCGAACGCCTGATGCCATGGCAGCAACCAGCGCTGCGCAAGAATGTCGGCGCAACTGGTCAGCGAAGCGGCGAGCAGCAAACTGGCCAGCAATGCACTAGTCCCTGTCAGTCGCGAGCGCATCAGCGGCATGCACACACCATAAACGCCCACGACAGTGACAAACATCAGTAGCGTGCCCAGCGCGGCGGCCAGCGTTTGCGTGGCGCCAAGCAGCAGCACCAGCATCAAAGCGTTCGACAGCTTCATGCTCCACTCCCCAGCAACGCCACCCGATGCTCATCGAAGTAACGCAGCGCATCATGGATCGCGTTGATCGCTGCGCGGGAGGTGATGGTCGCCCCGGCCATTTGATCAAATTGCCCGTGATCCTTTTTCAACGCCCAGCCTGCGGTCGTCGGCTCATGGTTCGATTTGCCGGCGAACGCTTGCAGCCAGGCATTTGGCCAGTCACCAATGACGCCACCCAGCGCTGGGGTTTCGGTTTGCTTCAAAGTTTTCACTCCGAGCAATTTTCCATTGGCATCAATGGCGATCAGCAGTTCGATGACACCGGCATATCCCTCGGTCAAGCTACGCAGCAGCACCGCTACCGGTTGCCCGCCTTTGGTCGCGCGATAGCCGCCCGCCAGCGTGCTGTGGCTTAAGGCAATGTCGGTCAAGGCCAGTGGTTGTTCCAGCGGTTGATTGTCGTAAGACTCGGCCGGGATTACATCCAGTAATTTGCGGTTATCGATCAGGCGCTGCTCGGCGGCGATCTGGGGCGCATTGCTGCGCTGCACGAGATACGTCGCGCCGATACCGATGAAGGCCAACAACAACAGCGTGATGCTGCTGATCGTTCTGTTCATGGGCTCACCTGTGTCTGGCGGGCGGCGGCGAAGCGTTCCAGTGCGGGCACGCACAGATTCATCAGCAACACGGCAAACGCCACACCGTCGGGGTAACCGCCCCATGTGCGAATCAGATAAGTCAGCAGGCCGACGCCGACGCCAAACAGCAGGCGGGCGAACGGGGTTTTAGCCCCGGACACCGGCTCGGTAATGATGAAAAAGGCACCGAGCATGGTCGCGCCGCTCAGTAGATGAAATAACGGCGATCCGTGGGAATTAGAGCCTGAGCCGTTCCAGCACAACAGGCTGAGGACAAACAGAGTGGCGAGCATGCCGACGGGTGCCTGCCAGCCAATCACTCGGCGTTGCAGCAGGAACAGTCCGCCGGCGAGAAACGCCAGGTTGACCCATTCCACGCCACGCCCGCCGAAACCACCGAACGCCGGATTGGCGGCGAACAGTTCATCGATAGTCAGGCTTTTGTTGATGCGCAAGCTGTCCAGCGCCGTAGCCTGAACCCAGGCATCCGGCGCCGAGCCCATGTTGAATACCCGTTGCAGGGCGGACAGAACATCCATGCCATGGGCCGGCCAATGAGTCATTGGCTGTGGGAACAACACGATGGCCAAGACAAATCCGAGCATCGCCGGGTTGAACGGGTTTTTTCCGACGCCACCGTACAAGTGCTTGCCGAAGAGCAGGCCAGAAGCAATCGCTGTGACCGTCAGCCACCACGGACAGTAAGGGGGCATGGCGGCCGCTAGCAGTGTCGCGCTGACCACCGCGCTGCCATCGATCAGGGTTGACTGAATTGGTTGATGACGTAAGCGTGTGACCGCCGCTTCGACGACCAATGCGGTGGTAATCGCCAGGATCAGATTGATCAGCACGCCCCAACCGTAGAACCAGAACAATGCCAGCAACCCAGGCAGCGTCGCGAGCAGCACCTGTTTCATCGCCTGTTGCAGGCGATCGTCCGGTGTCTCAAGGGGCGACATGGTCTTGCACCTGACGCTCGGCTTCTTGCAGGCGAGCGCGGGCCTTGTCGAGTGTTTTGGTTGGGGTGTCGGTGTGGCGTTCCAGTTTGTTGAGGTCGGCGCGAGCGTAGGCCAATTCGGTTTTCAACTGCCGAAGCTGGCTGTCGATCGGACGTTTTTCCACGCGCACTAGATCAGGCACAGGCTGATCACTGCAGGCTTCGGCGGCATGCAGGGCTTGCTCGGCGTCATGCAGCGCCTGTTCCAGCGTCGCGATTTGCTCCGTTGAAGCCTCGGCGGTTTGTGCTTTTTTCAGTTCGGCGCGGCGCATGGCCAACTGGATTTTCGCCCGTTTCAGGTCAGCGTCTTTTGCCGGGGCAGGTGCTGGCGGAGCGCTAGGAGCAGTGCTTTCGAGTGATGCCAGCGCCTGCTCAGCCGCTTCGAATTGTTGCTGCAATACAATCAATTGCGCCTGCTGCTCGAACGTCGGCGGATGGCCGAAGGCTTTCAGCGACTTGTGCAATTGCGCCCGGCTCATCGCGACATCGATCTTGGCTTTCTTCAACGCGGCATCGGCGGTGGCCACTTTCTGTGCGCGGACACGTTCCAGCGCAGCCTGCACCGGGTCGAGTGTGGTGATTTCAGGTTGCGCGGCCTTTTTGGCTCGCGCCTCGCGCTCGGCCTGTTTCTGCTGCTCTTCGCGTTCGAGGCGGGCATTGCGTCGCTCGAAACGCTGGCGCGCGTGATCGCGTTTGGCCGCGCGCTCGCGCTGTTCCACGAGACTGAACGCCAGACCGCCCACCACTGGCAACGTAGTCGGCGGCAGCGGATGCATCTCGATGCAATCTACCGGGCACGGCGCCACACAGAGGTCGCAACCGGTGCACTCATCGATTAACACGGTGTGCATCAGTTTCGCTGCACCGACGATGGCATCGATCGGACAGGCCTGAATGCACTTGGTACAGCCGATGCATTCGGCCTCGCGAATGTAGGCCACTTGTGGCGGCGCCGAACCTCGACTGATATCCAGCTCCAGCACGGGTACTTTCAACAATCCGGCCAGCGCCGCGATGGTTTCGTCACCCCCTGGCGGGCACTTGTTGATCGGCTCGCCATTGGCGATACCTTCAGCGTAGGGCTTGCATCCGGGATGGCCACATTTGCCACATTGGGTCTGAGGCAGCAGGGCATCGATGCGTTGAATCAGACTCATGTTTTGATCAGTCCACTGAATCCGAGAAAAATCACTGCCATCAGTCCGGCGCTGATCAGTTCGATCGGCAAGCCGCGAAAGGGCAGGGGAATATCGTTGCCAGCGGTGCGCTCACGCAAATCGCTGAACAGGCTCAATACCAGCCAGAAGCCCAGGCCTGCGCCGAGGCTCAGCGCTGCCGCATGCAACAGCCCCTGATCATTCTGCGCATTGATCAGCGCCAGTCCAAGTACGCCGGCATTGCCCAGCAAGAGCGGCCATAAACTGTCGAATGGCCAGTCGGGCAGCCCGCGCGCCAGCCATTTCAGCAGCGGAGCGATCAGCAACACACTCAACGGCAGAAACACGAACAAGCGCAGAGCTTCAAGTTGCAGTGGTACCAGCAGCCAGTGCCAGATGGCGTACCCCATCACGCCGACGATCAGCATCATGCACAACGTCGCCAGTCCCAGCGCATGCACCTGACGTCGACTGCCCGCCAACAGCGGATCGACGCCCAGCGGCCAGTGCAACACGAAGTTGTTGAGCAGCGCAGCACTGAAAAGCGTAAGCACGAGTTCGGTCATGGTTCTGCCAGTAAAACGGGCGGATGTCTCATAAGGTTAGGCATTATCCGGCAGCCACGATGGGTGGGCCAGATATGAAAAATCCCACAGGCATGCGGGGCACGCCTGTGGGATCGATTTACCGCACCGTCTTACTTGATGCGCTGACCTGGCTTGGCGCCGCTGTCCGGGCTCAGCAGGTAGATTTCTTCACCGCCGGGGCCGGCCGCCATCACCATGCCTTCGGAGATGCCGAACTTCATTTTCCGTGGCTTGAGGTTGGCGATCATCATGGTCAGGCGACCGTCGAGCTTGGACGGATCCGGGTAGGCGCTCTTGATCCCGGAGAACACGTTGCGTTGCTCGTCACCGATGTCGAGGGTCAGGCGCAGCAGTTTGTCTGCCCCTTCAACGGCTTCAGCCTTGACGATCAGCGCCACCCGCAGGTCGACGGCGGCAAAGGTGTCGAAGTCGATTTCCGGCGACAGCGGATCCTTGGCCAGTTCGCCGTTGCCCGCAGGTGCGGCGGCAGCGGTGTCAGTCTGGCTGGCGGTCAGGTCTTCTTTCGAGGCATCGCTCATGGCTTGGACTTTTACCGGGTCGATGCGGGTCATCAACGGTTTGAATTCATTGAGCTGATGGTTGGCCAGCAGGGTGGTGTGGTTGTTCCAGGTCAGCGGGGCAACGTTGAGGAACGCCTCGGCATCGGCGGCCAGCAGCGGCAGCACCGGTTTGAGGAAAATCACCAGTTGGCGGAACAGGTTGATGCCGGTGGCGCAGATCGCCTGGACTTCATCCTGCTTGCCTTCCTGCTTGTTCAGCGACCACGGTGCCTTGTCGGCGATCCACGCGTTGGCGCGGTCGGCCAGGGCCATGGTTTCACGCATGGCGCGGGCGAAGTCGCGGGCTTCATAGGCGTCGGCAATGCTTGGCGCTGCGGCCAGGAACGCTTCGGTCAGCTCTGGCGCGGCATTGTTGTCGACCAGCAGGCCGGCGTTGCCCTTGTGGATAAAACCGGCGCAACGGCTGGCGATGTTGACCACTTTGCCGACGAGGTCGGAGTTGACCTTCTGCACGAAGTCTTCGAGGTTCAGGTCGAGGTCATCGACGCCACGGCCCAGCTTGGCCGCGTAGTAATAGCGCAGGTATTCCGGCGACAGGTGATCCAGATAAGTACGCGCCTTGATGAAGGTGCCACGGGACTTGGACATCTTCTGGCCGTTGACGGTCAGGTAGCCGTGGACGTTGATCGCGGTCGGTTTACGGAAACCGGCACCTTCTAGCATGGCTGGCCAGAACAGCGCGTGGAAGTTGACGATGTCCTTGCCGATGAAGTGGTACAGCTCGGCGGTGGAGTCCTTGCCCCAGAACGCGTCGAAATCAAGCGCAGGCGTGCGCTCGCAAAGGTTCTTGAAGCTGGCCATGTAGCCGATTGGTGCGTCCAGCCACACGTAGAAATACTTGCCAGGCTCGCCCGGGATCTCGAAACCGAAGTACGGCGCATCGCGGGAGATGTCCCACTGCTGCAGGCCAGCGTCCAGCCACTCGGCAATCTTGTTGGCGACCGCGTCTTGCAGGGTGCCGCTGCGGGTCCAGGCCTGCAGCATTTCCTGGAAGTCCGGCAGCTTGAAGAAGAAGTGCTGGGAATCCTTGAGCACCGGAGTGGCGCCAGAGATCGCCGACTTCGGATCCTTCAGGTCAGTTGGTGCGTAGGTCGCACCGCATTTTTCGCAGTTGTCGCCGTACTGGTCTTCGGTGCCGCATTTCGGGCAGGTGCCCTTGATGAAGCGGTCGGCCAGGAACATTTTCTTTTCCGGGTCGAAATACTGGGTGATCGAGCGTTGGGCAATGTGCCCGGCGTCACGCAGCTTGATATAGATCTGGCTCGACAGCTCACGGTTTTCTTCGGCGTGAGTGGAGTGGAAGTTGTCGAAATCGACCAGGAACTCGGCAAAGTCGGCGCTGTGTTCAGCCTGCACGTTGGCGATCAGTTGTTCCGGAGTGATGCCTTCCTTTTCTGCGCGCAGCATGATCGCCGAACCATGAGCGTCGTCGGCGCAGACATAGATGCATTGATTGCCGCGATGCTTCTGGAAGCGCACCCACATATCGGTCTGGATATATTCCAGCATGTGGCCAAGGTGGATCGAACCATTGGCGTAGGGCAGGGCGCTGGTGACGAGGATCTTGCGTGGCTCGGACATGTGGGGCTTCGCTACTTGATGAAACGGAGGTCGGCCACTATAAAGCGCCGGGAAAGATATTTCACCCCTGCAAAAAGTTACAAGGCATGCCGTCAGGAGGGCAGAAGGGGTAGGATACCTGCCATCTTTTTCAAGTCTTGTTATCGGAGTTGCCCATGAGTGCCGTCACTCGCGCAGCGGTGGAAGCCGTCCTCAGCCAGTACACCGACCCTTACCTGAACCAGGACCCGGTCAGCGCCGGTTGCGTGAAGAACATCGAAATCATCGGTGACCGCGTTAATGTTCAGCTGGAAATCGGCTATGCCGCCGGTCTGTTCAAGAGTGGCTGGGCGCAATTGCTGCAACTGGCCATCGAGAATATCGACGGCGTGGTCATCGCCAAGGTCGAGGTCAACAGCGTGATTGCCGCGCACAAGGCCCAGGCACAGATTCCGGGCTTGGCCAATGTCAAGAACGTGGTCGCCGTGGCGTCGGGCAAGGGCGGCGTGGGTAAGTCGACCACCGCGGCCAACCTCGCGCTGGCACTGGCCCGTGAAGGCGCCAAGGTCGGGATTCTCGATGCCGACATCTATGGTCCGAGCCAAGGCATCATGTTCGGCATCCCGGAGCGCACCCGCCCTGAGGTCAAGGATCAGAAGTGGTTCGTGCCACTCAAGGCCCACGGTGTGGAAGTCATGTCGATGGCGTTCCTGACCGACGACAACACGCCGATGGTCTGGCGCGGGCCGATGGTTTCCGGCGCGCTGCTGCAACTGGTCACGCAAACTGCGTGGGGCGATCTGGATTATCTGGTGATCGACATGCCGCCAGGCACCGGTGACATTCAGTTGACCCTGGCGCAGAAAGTCCCGGTGGCCGGTGCGGTGATTGTTACCACGCCGCAGGATCTGGCATTGCTCGACGCGCGCAAAGGCGTGGAAATGTTCCGCAAGGTCAACATTCCGGTGCTGGGCGTCGTGGAAAACATGGCCGTGCACATCTGCTCGAACTGCGGCCATGCCGAGCATCTGTTCGGTGAGGGTGGAGGCGAGAAACTGGCGACTCAATACGGCGTCGAGCTATTGGCTTCGCTGCCGTTGTCGATGCTGATCCGCGAGCAGGCCGATGGCGGCAAGCCGACAGTGATTGCCGAGCCGGACAGCCAGATTGCCATGGTGTATCAGGAACTGGCCCGCCACGTCGGCGCGCGGATTGTGTTGCAGGAAGCTGCCACGCCGGCAATGCCGAACATCACCATCAGCGACGATTGATGGCCTGAAACACAATCAACTGTGGGAGCGGGCTTGCTCGCGAAGGTGGTGTGTCAGTCGACGAAAATGTTGCCTGACATACCGTATTCGCGAGCAAGCCCGCTCCCACACTGGTTTTGTGTTTGGGTTAGATACGCAAGCCGCCATCCATCTCCAGAATCCGGCCGGTGTAGTAGTCGTTTTCGAAGATGTATGCCGCCGAATGGGCGATTTCTTCCGGTTTGCCCATGCGTTTGAGCGGAATCCCTGACGTCATCTTCTCCAGCGCTTCGGGCTTCATGCCCAGGGTCATCTCGGTTTCGATGAAGCCCGGCGCAATGCCCGCCACGCGAATGCCGTAACGCGCCAGTTCTTTGGCCCAGGTCACGGTCGCCGCGGCAACGCCGGCCTTGGCGGCAGAATAGTTGGTCTGGCCAACGTTACCCGCCCGCGAAATCGACGAAATGTTGATGATCGCGCCGCTGTTTTTCAGCTCGACCATTTTCGCCGCCACTTCACGGGTGCACAGGAACACGCCGGTCAGGTTGACGTCGATCACCGCCTGCCATTGGGCCAGGCTCATCTTGGTCATTTCGCCGTCCTTGACCTTAAGCAGCAGGCCATCACGCAGGATCCCGGCGTTGTTGATCAGGCCGTGGATCGCACCAAAATCGGCGGCAACCTGGGCGACCATGTGCTCAACCTGTTCTTCATTGGCAACGTTGCACAGATAGCTGCGCGCTTGGACACCCTTGGCTTTGCAAGCCGCGACGGCGTCGTCGAGTTTTTCCTGGTTCAGATCGACCAAGGCAAGCTTGGCGCCTTTGCCTGCGAAATACTCGGCCATGGAACGGCCCAAACCCTGGCAACCGCCCGTGATAATGATTACTTTGTCGTTGAGTTGCATTCGCATGCCCCGATAGCAGGTCAGAGTGGTTTTCCCTTAGAGAGCCTCTCGATCTGCGCCCGACGTGGCCTGGCCGCACATGAGAATTGCCCCGAGAGTGAGCGGGACTTATCCCGTTCATCTGTCCGTTTTTTCGACGGATTCTTTTTAAGGAGTCATAAATTGAGCGTTGAAGTGGCCAAGAATGCCCGAGAATTGCTTCTCAAGGAATACCGGGGAGTGCTGTCGACCCACTCCAAATCGATGCCCGGTTTTCCCTTTGGCTCTGTGGTGCCCTATTGCCTCGATGAGCAGGGTCGGCCGCTGATCCTGATCAGCCGCATCGCCCAGCACACCCACAACCTGCAAAAAGACCCTAAATGCTCGATGTTGGTGGGCGAGCGTGACGCTGATGATGTGCAAGCCGTTGGTCGCCTGACCTATCTGGGCGAAGCGCAAAAACTCGAAGACGCTGCGGCCATTGAAGCGGCCGCCGAGCGCTACTACCGCTACTTCCCCGATTCGCAGAACTACCACAAGGCTCACGATTTCGATTTCTGGGTGCTCAAACCGGTGCGCCATCGTTACATCGGCGGTTTTGGCGCGATTCACTGGATCGACGAGCTGACCTTGGCCAATCCGTTCGCCGGCAAGGCTGAAATCAGCATGGTCGAGCACATGAACAGCGACCACGCCAAAGCCATTGCGCACTACGCCGAACTCGCCGGGCTGCCGAATAGCGTGCCCGCGCAACTGGCCGGGATCGACACCGAAGGCATGCATCTGCGGATCGGTCAGGCCCTTTACTGGCTGCCGTTTCAAGCGCCATGTCATACGCCGATACAAGTGCGCGAAGCCTTGGTTTCTCTGGCTCACGCCCAGGCGTGGCCAAAAAATGCAGTGGCTGATGCTTGAATTCACGAAAGGGCGACGTCATCTAGGGCTTACTGCAAGGCATTTCTTGCGTTGAGGAATTTTTGATGCGCCCTTTTTTGTTGCTCTTTCTGCTGTTTCCGGTGCTGGAGCTATTCGTATTCGTCAAAGTGGCAGGCGCCATCGGGTTCTTCCCGGCCCTGCTGCTGATCATTCTCGGCTCGATGTTCGGCGTGTTCGTGCTGCGCGTCGCCGGTCTGGCAACGGCGCTGCGTGCCCGTGAAAGCCTGAACCGCGGCGAACTGCCTGCGCAAACCATGCTGGAAGGCTTGATGCTGGCCCTGGCCGGCGGCCTGCTGATCCTGCCGGGTTTCATCAGCGACGTGGTCGGTCTGGTGATGCTGTTGCCGTTCACTCGTCGCCTGCTGGCCAACAAGATGCGCCAGCGTGCTGAAGAACAAGCCATGCGCCAGCGTGCGTTCGCCGATGACCTGCAACCTCGTGGCGGTCCTGCACCGCGACAGCCTCTGGGCCGCGAGGGCGATGTGATCGAAGGTGAGTTCGAGCATCGCGACTCCAAGTAGCGCTTGTATCGACACGGCACCTTCGGGTGCCGTGCTCGTTTACGGGCTGCTTTTGTGAAGAACATCAGTAAATTTTTTTAGCGGCGCCCTTGTAATAAGCTTATGCGCCCTTATGTATCGGTCACCGAAAGGTTTCCGATATTTGAGTCGGACAGACTTGCGCGGCTCGCTCGACGAACCGCAACCGGCGCAGGCCGGATTTGTTAAACCCGCCGGGACTACACCGGCCGATGAAAACCACAATTAGGAGAGATCGACAATGAAGCTTCGTCCTCTGCATGACCGCGTCGTTATCCGTCGTAGCGAAGAAGAAAAGAAAACCGCTGGCGGTATCGTCCTGCCAGGTTCGGCTGCTGAAAAAGCCAACCACGGTGTGATTCTCGCTGTAGGCCCGGGCAAAGCTCTGGAAAACGGCGAAGTGCGCGCACTTTCCGTGAAGGAAGGCGACAAGGTTGTGTTCGGTCCTTACTCCGGCAGCAACACAGTGAAAGTCGACGGCGAAGACCTGTTGGTAATGAGCGAGAACGAAATCCTCGCTGTTATCGAAGGCTGATACCTCCGTTCATTTTCCCGCTACTACAAAGTATTTAAGGAATATCGATCATGGCTGCTAAAGAAGTTAAATTCGGCGATTCCGCCCGCAAGAAAATGCTGGTTGGCGTTAACATCCTGGCTGACGCAGTAAAAGCGACCCTGGGCCCGAAAGGCCGTAACGTGATCATCGAGAAGAGCTTCGGCGCTCCGACCATCACCAAGGACGGCGTTTCCGTCGCCAAAGAAATCGAACTCGAAGACCGTTTCGAAAACATGGGCGCGCAGCTGGTCAAAGACGTTGCCTCCCGTGCTAACGATGACGCAGGTGACGGTACTACCACCGCGACCGTTCTGGCTCAGTCGATCGTCAACGAAGGCCTGAAAGCCGTCGCTGCCGGCATGAACCCGATGGACCTCAAGCGCGGTATCGACAAGGCGACCATCGCCATTGTCAAAGAGCTGAAAAACCTGTCCAAGCCATGCGCTGACACCAAGGCAATTGCTCAGGTAGGCACCATCTCCGCCAACTCCGACACCTCCATCGGCGACATCATTGCCGAAGCCATGGAAAAAGTCGGTAAAGAAGGCGTGATCACCGTTGAAGAAGGCACTGGCCTGGAAAACGAACTGTCGGTTGTAGAGGGCATGCAGTTCGACCGCGGCTACCTGTCGCCGTACTTCGTCAACAAGCCGGAAACCATGGTTGCCGAACTGGACAACCCATTGGTTCTGCTGGTCGACAAAAAGATCTCGAACATCCGCGAAATGCTGCCAGTGCTGGAAGCCGTTGCCAAAGCGGGCCGTCCACTGCTGATCGTATCCGAAGACGTTGAAGGCGAAGCCTTGGCGACTCTGGTTGTGAACAACATGCGTGGCATCGTTAAAGTCGCAGCCGTCAAGGCTCCAGGCTTCGGCGACCGTCGCAAGGCCATGCTGCAGGACATCGCTGTTCTGACCGGCGGTACCGTTATCTCCGAAGAGATCGGCCTGAGCCTGGAAGCCGCTACCCTGGAAAACCTGGGCAGCGCCAAGCGCGTGACCATCTCCAAGGAAACCACCATCATCGTTGATGGTGCTGGCGTAGCGGGCGACATCGAAGCCCGCATCGCTCAGATCCGTGCTCAGGTTGCCGAAACTTCCTCGGACTACGACCGTGAAAAACTGCAAGAGCGTCTGGCCAAACTGTCCGGCGGCGTTGCAGTGATCAAGGTTGGCGCTGGTTCCGAAGTCGAAATGAAAGAGAAGAAAGCCCGCGTTGAAGACGCCCTGCACGCAACCCGCGCAGCCGTTGAAGAAGGCGTGGTACCTGGCGGTGGCGTAGCGCTGATCCGTGCTCTGGAAGCCTTGGTCGACCTGAAAGGCGACAACGCTGACCAGAACGTCGGTATCGCTGTATTGCGTCGCGCCGTTGAGTCTCCACTGCGCCAGATCGCTTCCAATAGCGGCGACGAGCCAAGTGTGGTGGTCAACGAAGTCAAGAACGGTAAAGGTA
The DNA here is from genome assembly GCF_044743445.1 of Pseudomonas sp. NPDC087615. Lineage (NCBI taxonomy): Bacteria > Pseudomonadati > Pseudomonadota > Gammaproteobacteria > Pseudomonadales > Pseudomonadaceae > Pseudomonas > Pseudomonas sp. NPDC087615. The sequence continues at coordinate 142,603 of NZ_JBIUWM010000005.1, forward strand.
ACTACGGTTACAACGCTGCAACGAGCGAATACGGCGACATGGTCGAAATGGGCATCCTGGACCCAACCAAGGTTACCCGTTCGGCATTGCAGGCAGCTGCGTCGATTGCGGGTCTGCTGCTGACCACCGAAGTCGGGATCGCTGAGAAGCCGAAGGCAGAAGGCTCGGCTGGCGGCGGTATGCCAGACATGGGCGGTATGGGTGGCATGGGCGGCATGATGTAAGCCAGCCTTACCCCCGTAACGAAAAACCCCGCCTGCGATGAGCAGGCGGGGTTTTTTATTGCCCGCAATTCAGGTCCACACCACCCCTCTGTGGGGGAGGGCTGTGTTTCAGGTGCCGACGGGTTGTGCTTTCGCTGCCGCTTCAGCCTTGAGCGCCGGGCGATACAGCACCCAGTAATACGACCCCAGACAAATCAGCCAGCAGAAAATCGCTGTCCACACGTTGTGCGAAAAGAAGTGCGCGCCCTGCATCATCCGGCTGACCGAAAATACTGAACCCAGCGTGAAGGCAAAGATGAACGCTTGTCTGGCCAGGCGCGGACGTCGATCACGCAGCACGAAGAACAGCGCAAACAAGGTGAACCCCGTCGCCGCATGACCCCCAGGCCAGCAACGGCCCGGTTTGTTGGTTGGCGGACGATGATCAAGTAACTTGCTGTAGGTTTCATGGCCGCCGAATTGCTCCAGGCTCCATGGGCATTGCACGGCAGTGACGGCTTTGACCGGCGTCACGAACGAAGTGGCCAGCCCGAGGGACAGCACCAGACAGCCCAACTCCCGCTTGAACGGCTTGAGCCGTGCGATGAAGAACGACCCGATGAAGCCGAGAATGGCAAACACCGAGAACGCGATCACCACCTGCTTGGCTCGATCATGAAGGATGTCTTCAAGGAAAAAACTGTGTCGGCCGATGAAGTCGCCAGCGACCGGATCGTAGAACAGCCTGGCCAGGTCCATGTCCAGATCGGTCAGTTCGAGCAGCAGCAGAATAATTGCCGCGAAGGTGGGTATACCCAGACACAACCAGAAATTCAGAGGCCGTGAAGCGGGGCGGGCAGAGGTCGACACCATGGTAATTCCCTGGTCGGTTAGTGTGTTCGATGAGCGCAACCGCGCGGAGTCTGCACCCGCTGGCGTCGGCGATTTGTTAACCGAAAGTGAAAAAAACGTTGGCTGGCATAATCAGCATCCTTGTCGGTAAACAATCCGACGCATGCCTAGCCCTGAGCCGCACTTGGCCGTAAGCTGCGCGGGCCATCACGGCTGTTACTGTGTACGAAGAGGTGCCCATGCGAATTCTGTTGGTCGAAGACAACCGCGATATCCTGGCCAATCTGGCCGATTACCTGGGGCTCAAGGGTTATACCGTCGATTGCGCCCAGGACGGTCTGTCGGGCCTGCATCTGGCGGCCACCGAGCATTATGACCTGATCGTGCTCGACATCATGCTGCCCGGCATCGACGGCTACACCCTGTGCAAACGCCTTCGCGAAGATGCCCGTCGGGACACGCCGGTGATCATGCTGACCGCCCGGGATCAACTGGATGATCGTCTTCAGGGCTTCAAGTCGGGGGCTGACGATTACCTGGTCAAGCCATTTGCCTTGTCTGAGCTCGCTGCACGGATCGAGGCGGTGATGCGCCGTGCCCAGGGCGGCGGACGCCGTGCCCTGCAAGTCGGTGACTTGAGTTATGACCTCGACACGCTGGAAGTGACCCGTGAAGGCAAACTGCTGAAGCTCAACCCGGTCGGCCTCAAGCTGCTGGCGGTGTTGATGCAGAAGAGCCCGCATGTGCTGCGCCGTGAAGTCCTCGAGGAGGCGCTGTGGGGCGATGACTGTCCGGACAGCGACAGCCTGCGCAGTCACGTTCACCAATTGCGTCAGGTGATCGACAAGCCGTTTGCCAAGCCACTGCTGCATACCGTGCACGGCGTGGGTTACCGTTTGGCCGAGGGGCGTGATGGAGTTTAAGCAAAGCCTTTCACAGCGCATCATCATTGCCTTTGCGTTGATGAGCGCACTGGTGGCCGGTGCTTTCGCCATGGGCATTGTCGCTACGGTGCATCTGGTGGAGGAAAAACTGATTTCGGCAGGGCTGGGCGGCGATCTGCAGCGCCTGTTGCTGATGGACAGTGTTTCCGACTGGAGCCATCGCCCGGAACCGGATCAATTGTTCTACTTCAGTGGCGGCCCCGGCGATTTCGAGCTGCCCAAGGACTTGCGTCACCTCGATTCCGGATTCCACGAAGTGTTCCGCGAGCAGCTTTCGTATCATGCAATGGTCGAGGTCGTCGATGGGCGGCGGTATGTGCTGCTGCAGGATCAAAGCGATTTCGAAGAGCGCGAGCGCGTGCTGTTTGCCGTGGTGCTGGTGGGTTTCGTGCTCAGCCTGGCATTGGCGGTTTTCCTCGGTTGGGTGCTCGCGCGCAAAGTGATGGCTCCGGTGGTTCGGCTGGCGCGTCAGGTTCGTCATCGCGACCAATTGCTCGGACTGGCACCACCGCTGGCGCCGGACTACGCGGCTGATGAAGTCGGCGAACTGGCGGTGGCGTTCGATGCCACGCTGGGGCGTTTGCGACAGGCATTGACCCGCGAGCGGCTGTTCACCAGCGATGTCAGCCACGAATTGCGTACACCGCTGATGGTGCTGGCGAGTTCCTGCGAACTGCTGCTGGAAAACCCGGCAATCGACACGCGCGGTCGTGCACAGGTCGAGCGTATTGCGCGGGCCAGTGAGGAAATGCGCGAACTGGTGCAGACCTTCCTGATGCTCGCCCGCGCCCAACGCGAAGACGCGGGGGTGGCGCCGCAACAAAACCTCAGTCAGGTCGCTGGCAGTCTGCTTTGCGTATGGCGCGAATCGATCGAAAGCAAAGGTTTGACGTTGCAGTTCGAGCCCGGTAATCCACCCGCCACCTGCTACAACGCAACGCTGTTGACGGCGGTGATGGGTAACCTGTTGCGTAACGCTTGCCATTACACCGAGCAGGGTTTCATTCGCCTGACGCTCAATGCCAACGGGTTTGTCGTCGAGGATTCCGGTGTGGGTATTCCCGAGGAAAAACGCGAGGCGATGTTCGAGCCGTTTGTGCGCGGCGGTGAAAAGCGCGGTGAAGGCCTGGGGCTTGGATTGTCGCTGGTGCAGCGCATTTGCGAGAACCAGGGCTGGAGTGTCAGCTTGAGTACGATGCAACCCAATGGCTGTCGCTTCGAAGTTGATCTAGGCAAAATCTGACGCAAATAGTGGCTCGATGATACTCCCGCCAACCTGTCTGAATCCTGTATAACGCTGCAATACTTTGTCGGTTGGCCTTACGAAATTTTCACAGCTGGATGACCTGACGCTGACACACCTCGCCTTAAGGTGGTGACATCAGTAATTCAGGAGTTCTGGTGATGGCCGGCCCGATCAAGCTCGATTTTTCCGAAAAGTACGATGATCAACATGCGCAGAAATACCTGCGCAAGCATAAAGACAGCCTTGGCCGTCGGCTCTCCCACTGGCGTGACGAACAGTTGGCTCGCAAAGCGCTGGCGCTGGCCGGTGAGCCGGGGCTGGTGCTGGATCTGCCTTGCGGTGCGGGGCGTTTCTGGCCATTGCTGGGTGAAAAAGCCAATCGCGTGATCATAGGGGCGGACAATTCCGAATCGATGATCCAGACGGCCATGCAGGCGCAACCCGCCGATGTGGTGAAACGGGTACAACCCTTGCACACTTCTGCGTTCGACATCGCCTTGCCTGATAACGCCGTCGACAGCATTTTCTGTATGCGCCTGCTCCATCACATCGGAGACGCCGAGCATCGTCGGGCCATTCTGCGTGAATTCGAGCGCGTCACCCGTGACAGCGTGATCATTTCATTGTGGGTCGATGGCAATTTCAAGGCCTGGAAACGCCAGCGCGCCGAGAAGAAACGTGCCAGTCGCGATTACCAGAATCGCTTTGTGTTACCGGCTGCTACGGTCGAAAAAGAATTTGAAGAGGCGGGTTTCCGCATTCAGGAACAACTGGACTTTATTCCGCTCTATGCGATGTGGCGGGTTTACGTATTACGCAAGAGGTAACAGGATGGCAGTGCAATTTGCAGCAGAAACGGAAGTCGCTCCGCAGGACCGCTTCGACTACTACTGGGCTCAGCGCGGTGAATGGGTGGAAGAGCCCAACGTGCGCCGTGGTGGCGAAAGTGGTGTGCAACGGATCGTGGGCAAGGACGGCCAATTGCTGTACGCCAAACGCCAGACCGGACACATTTATCGCAGTTGGTTGCACCCGTTTGGGCGTCCGACTGTCTTGCGCGAGCTTGATGCACTGACCGGCGTCAGCAAACTGGGTGTGCGAGTACCGCAAATCGTTTTCTGTGGTGCCCAGCCTGATCCGCAGCACAAGTGGCGAGCACTGCTGGTGACCAAGTCTCTGGATGGTTTCCAGGAACTGGAACATTGGCTGGCGGCAGCCGGTGGGCGCGATCAGTGTGGCGATGTGATCTATGAGCGTGTGCTCAAGGATCTCGCCGAAAACCTGGCGCGCATGCACAAGGGCCGCTGGCAGCACAGCTGCATTTACATCAAACATGTGTTTGTGCGAGTGACCGGCGAAGGCGAATCCGCCAAGGTCGAAGTGGCCTTGATCGACCTGGAGAAATGCCGCCAGCGTCTGACTGCCTATCGCGCCGCCTCTCACGACATGAAGCAATTGCGTCGCCATTCGTCGTTCCGGGATACGGACTGGAAAAAACTCGTCTACTTTTATGAGACGGCGTTTGGCAGCGCTATCAAAGGTTTATAGCGATGAAACTCGAAATTGCACGAGGTTTGTTTTTGGTTGGAGCCTTGGCAGTTGCATCACTCGCGGTGGCTGCCTGGGAGCAGCCACGCATGCAGGTTATCGGTGCATCCCTAGCGGATGCCCATTGCGTGGTGCCACGGGCGGCTAAAGCCTCCGTGGCGACCGAACCCGATCATGATTTGCTGTTGTTCATGTTCGGACTTTCTCAAGGGATGAGGCCACAGAGTTGAACCGATTGAAGCCCAAGTAAAAGGCCTCGCCGTTGCGAGGCCTTTTTTATTGTGCAGATTTCGGGAATTGCTCCCACAGGGGGGTTATGCGGTTTTCTTTGGATCCGGCTTGGCCAGCAAGGTGTAAACGCAGGGCAGGACGAACAAGGTAAACAACGTCCCGATCGACATCCCTGTCGCAATCACCATCCCGATATCAAACCGGCTGACCGCCCCGGCACCTGTTGCCAGAATCAGTGGCACCATGCCGAAGACCATCGCGGCGGTGGTCATCAACACCGGCCGTAAGCGAATCGCCGCCGCTTCCTCCACCGCCTCACGCACCGACAGGCCCTTATCCTTACGCAACTGGTTAGCGAACTCGACGATCAGGATCCCGTGCTTGCTGATCAACCCGATCAGCGTCACCAGGCCCACTTGGGTGTAGATGTTCATGCTCGACCAGCCAAGGAATAACGGGATCAGCGCCCCGCAGATCGACAACGGCACCGTCACCAGAATCACCAGCGGATCGCGGAAGCTCTCGAACTGCGCCGCCAGCACCAGAAAGATGATCGCCAGCGCCAATGCGAACGTCACCCACAATGCGCTGCCTTCCTGGACGAACTGGCGCGACGCGCCGCCATAGTCGAAGGCAAAACCGGCCGGTGCTTCTTCCCGGGCGATCTGCAAGACAGTGTCGATGGCTTCACCCATGCTCACCAATGGGAACCCGGACAGCTTCGCGGCGTTGAGTTGCTGGAATTGGTTCAGTTGTCGCGGGCGCGCCCGGTCAGTCACGGTGATCAACGTTGACAGCGGCAACAACTCGCCCTGGGTGTTTTTCACGTAATAGTTGTTCAGCCAGCCCGGATTGTCGCGGTAAGCCCGTTCAACCTGAGCGATGACCTTGTAGCTGCGTCCTTCGATGGTGAAACGGTTGATTTCAGCCTCACCGAGCAGGGTGGCCAGCGTGCCCCCCAGATCCTGCATCGAAACGCCCATCTGCGCCGCTTTGGCACGGTCGATGTCGACCACCACCTCTGGTTTGTCGAATGCCAGATCGAGGTCGACGAACGCAAATTTGCCCGATTCCATGGCGCGTTTCTTGATCCGGTCAGCCACTTGCAACAACTGCTCGTAGTCGTTGGCTGTATTGATCACGAAATCAAACGGTAAGCCTTCACCGGTGCCGGGCAGAGAGGGCAGATTGAAGCCGAAAATCTGCACGCCGGGGATGTTTTGAAGCTTGCCCTGAACCTCGGGAAGTATTTGCATCTGTGTGCGACTGCGTTCGTTCCACGGTTTGAGCAGGAAACCACCGATGCCGGACTGCACGCCGTTGTAGCCGTTGATCTGGAACGAGGAGTAGTACTCCGGGAATTGCTTGAAGATCTTGATGAATTCGTCGGTGTAGGTGTTCAGGTAATTGAGGTTGGTCGGCTGCGGGGCGTTGGCAATCATGAAAATGATGCCCTGATCCTCGTCCGGTGCCAGTTCCGATTTGGTGAACTTGAGGAACACCGGAATCAGGCACAGCACGATCACCGCAAAGACCAATACCACCGGCCGCGTATTGAGCGTGCCGTGCAACAGGCTTTGGTAGCGGCGCTTGAGGCCCTCAAAGATGCGGTCGAGGCGATGGGCCAGGCCACTGGGGTTCTCATCGTGACGCAGTAAAAAGGCGCACATCATTGGCGACAGCGTCAGGGCAACGACGCCGGAAATCACCACGGCGCCGGCCAGGGTCAAGGCAAACTCCTTGAACAACGCCCCGGTCAGCCCGGTGAGGAAACCGATCGGCGCGTACACCGCCGCCAGGGTGATGGTCATCGACACCACCGGCATGGCGATTTCCCGTGCGCCTTCCAAGGCGGCATCAAACGGCGTCTTGCCTTCCTCGATATGCCGGTGGATGTTTTCCACCACCACGATCGCATCGTCGACCACCAACCCGATCGCCAGCACCATCGCCAGCAAGGTCAGCAGGTTGATCGAATAGCCCATCATTTGCATGAAGAACATCACGCCGATCATCGACAGCGGAATGGTCACAACCGGGATCACCACCGAACGCAGCGCGCCGAGGAACAGGAACACGACGACGATCACGATCAGCACCGCTTCGAACAGGGTTTTCACCACTTCGTCGATGGAGGCCTGAATGAACAGGGTGGCGTCGTAGGCAATTTCGCTTTTGAGGTTCGGCGGTAGCTGGGCTTCGAGCTGCGGCATGATCTTGCGCACTTCCTTGATCACGTCCAGCGGGTTGGCGCCGGGCGTGGCCTTGATGCCGATATACACCGACGGAGTGCCGCCGAAGGAGCTGATGGAGTTGTAGTTCTCCGCGCCCATTTCGACCCGCGCCACATCACTGAGCAATACGCGGCTGTCGCCACTGACCTTGAGCGGAATCGCCGCGAACGCTTCGGCGGATTTCAGTTCGGTGTTGGCGTTGATGCTGGTGACCACGTACTCGCCTTTCACTTCGCCTGCGGCGGAGAGGAAGTTGTACTGGCGCACCGCGTTGGTGACGTCGCTGGCGCTGAGGCCGAACCCGGCGAGCTTGACCGGGTCGAGCCACAGGCGCATGGCAAACACCTGATTGCCGAGAATCTCGGCTTCGGCCATGCCCGGCAGGGTCGCCAGTTTTGGCTGGATGACCCGTGACAGGTAGTCGGTGATCTGTGGGTTGCTCAAATCCTTACTGAAGAAACTGATGTACATCAGCGCCGAGGCATCGGCGGATTCCTTGCTCAGCACCGGATCTTCGGCATCTTGTGGCAGTTTGTTTTTCACCTCGTTGGCCTTGGCCAACAACTCGGTGAAGAGGCGGTCGCTGTTGGAGCCGATGCGCGCGTAGATCGAGATCACCGAGAAGTTCTGGCGACTGACCGAGGTCATGTAGTCGATACCCTCGGCACTGGCCAGGCTCTGTTGCATCGGCTGGGTGATGTAGCCCTGGATGGTTTCGGCGTTGGCCCCCGGGTAGGCGGTGGTCACCGTGATCAGGGCATTTTCCAATTGCGGGTATTGGCGCAGCGGCAGTTTGCTCCAGGCCTGGAAGCCCAGCAGCACAATCAACAGGCTGACCACGGTGGCGAGCACCGGGCGGCGGATGAACGGATCGGTAAAAGCCATGGGGATTCCTTGATCAGTCGGCGCGGGGCGGACTGTTCTGCTCGCCGAGGGTCTTGTCGTCGCTGATGGCAATGTGTGCGCCGTTGTCCAGTTTGATCTGGCCAGCGGTCACCACTTGTTCGCCTTTCTGCACGCCCTTGTTGATCATCACCAGGCCATCGCGGCGCTCACCGGTTTCGATGAAGCGGCGCTCGGCAATCAGCACCGGTTGGCCCTTGTCGTCTTTTTCGACGCTGCCGTCCTCGGCTTTCTTCTGCCCGACCACGTACAGCGAGTTGCCGTACAGGGTGTAGGTGATTGCGCTCTCTGGCACCACGACGTGTGTCTGCGGATCCGGTAACAATACGTCGAGGCTGGTGAACATGCCCGGCAGCAATTTGCCGTCGGGGTTGGCCAGGGTGGCGCGTACCAGAATGTTGCGCGTCGTGCTTTCGACAATCGGATTGATTGCGCTGATCTTGCCCGCGAAGTTTTGCTCGGGGTAGGCGGACACCGAGATTTGTACCGGTTGCCCGATGGCCAGTTTCGGCACCGATTGTTCCGGTAAATAGAAGTCGGCGTAGAGGCTGCTCAGATTCTGCAGTGTGGCGATTTTGGTGCCGCTGGCGAGGTAGTCGCCGACATCGACCTGACGAATGCCGATGGTGCCGCTGAACGGCGCGAGGATGCGTTTTTTGGCCAGCGAGGCATTGAGCTGATTGACCGTCGCGCGGTTTTTTTGCAAAACCGCCGAGAGCCGGTCGTATTCGCCTTTGGAGATGGCCCGACTGTCGATCAGTTGGCTGCCGCGACCGAAGTCCAGTTGCGCCAGTCCCAGATCGGCCTTGGCGGTTTCCAGCAGGGCGGTTTCGACAGCGCTGTCGAGTTGCAGCAACGGTTGCCCGGCCTTGACCTTCTGCCCTGATTCGAACTTGAGGTCGGTGACGGTACCGGCGACTTCCAGGCTCAGGTCGACGCCTTGCAGTGCCTTGAGGGTGCCGACGGTGGGTAAACGCATCTGCCACGGGCGTTCCGTGGCAATGGCCACGGCGACGCTGATCGCTGGTTTCGGCTTGGAAAAGCCCTGGACCATCGTGTAGATCGAAAAGGCTTTGTACCCGCCCAGCACCAGGACGACCAGCAAAACAACACCCAACATGATCAGCATGCGGCGACGCAGCATATTTCCAGTTCCTTGGATAAATCAGGTGAGACAGGCGGGCACATTACTCCGAGTACAGGGGGTATTCCAACTGGCAGTTTCTGCAAAGCAATAAAGGCATTTCACGCCATCAAGTGCAGATGGTTGTCCCAGAGCCCTGCCGGCAATTCCAGCGGTTTGGCCAACAGATCATCCTGACGGCAGTCGTAGTAGCGGCAGCGCCCTTGACCGGAGGTCACGACAAAGCCGTCCTTCACCGCACCCACGCCGGCACAATCGGGCAATGGCGCATCAAGGCGCACTTCGCCGTTGTCCAGATCCCAGATGAAGAAGCGATTGCCACGCGGGGCCGTCAAGGCGACCAGACGCAGATCACTGTGCACCGCAACGCTGGCGGTGTAATGCCCCATCGACTGCAACTGGTGCTCTGGCACCGGGAATGCCACGAACGGCTGCCCGGGGCGCTTGATTGCCAGCAGTTCCGAGCGTTCGTGGGACGCGCCCATGAATTGCTGACCGGCGACAATAGTGCCGTCGCTGGCGATGCCCAGATGGCGCACGCTGTTCATTTGCTGGGCGAGGGTTTCCTTGCTCAGCAAGGTGCCGTCGCGCTGCATCAGCACCAGGCTCGGTTCCATGGCGTTGAGATTCATGTCGACGCGGCTTTCGGCTTCGGTACGAATGCCGCCGTTGGCCACCACCAGCGTCTCGCCATCGGGCATCCACGACACCTGATGCGGGCCGAGGCCGTGGGTGGAAATCTCGCCGCTGTGTACCAGCCGTTCGCCCTCGAATCGGTACACCCCGAGCAGGCCACGGCCTGGGTCAGTGGTGTCGTTTTCGGTGGCGTACAGGTACTCGCCGTCCTTGTGAATCACCGCGTGGCCGTAGAAGTGCCGGTTCGGCTGCGACGTCACGGTTTGCAGCAACGTACCGTCGCGCAGGTCGATCAGGTAGCTTTCGGTGCCCGGACGACGGGCGACGAACAGCGCAATCGGTAGCGTCGGGTGGTTGATGATGTCGTGGCAACGCAGGCCGACTTCGGTAGCAAACACCCGTGTGCCATCGAGCCGATAGCCGACGGCGTAGTGCTTGCCGTCGGTGTCATCGCGCGCCGAGAGCAACAGCGGGCTCTGATCCTTGCGCTTGAACAGCGTCCAGCCGCCCAGTGTCACTGCTCCCAGCAGCAAACTACCTAAAGTCAGAGCCTGGCGTCGCAGCATGGCACTTGCCCTCATCAGTCACCGTCGTTGGCGTTGAAGCCCAGTTGAATGCCCAGCGCCTTGGCCAGTTCGCCTTCGTGCAGGCGATGGACGACGTTGAGGCTGTCGTAGATGTCGTTCAGTTGCTGACGACCGGCGTCGTCTTCGAGCATTTCGCCGAGCGAGCGCTGGGTGCTGGCGAACAGTTTCAGCGAGGCGGCATAAGCGGCGTCGATCTTGTCCGCCAAAGGCTTCTGATCGCTTGGCAGCAGGCTGCGCAGGCCTTTGTTGTCGACACCTTCCCAAACGGTTTTGGCGGCGGCGAGGCTGGCTTCCAACGCTGTCAGCGACGACTGGCTGCGCCATGCATCGGCCTGGAATGGCTGCGGCACGCCTTTGCTCTGGCGGCCCATTGGGGTGCCGAGCTTTTTCTTCAGGGTGTCGAGTGCGGTGACTTGTACACGCAGCAGATCGGCAATCGCTTCGTGGGAATCGGCGTAGCGCTGGTTCGGGAACTTGGTCATCTGCGCGAGCATGCCGTCGGTGTTGTTCCAGCTCTGCAGAATCTCCTCGGCCAGTTGCTTCTGGCGTTCGCCAATGGCGATCAGCAATGGGCAGTACTTGGCTTTCTGGTCGGCGTTGGCGACGTCAGGCTTGGCGTCGAACAGGATGTACTCGTAAGCCGACAGCCCCTGAACCACCACGCTCGATTTGGCCAGTGCGCCAGCATCGATCTGCGGCTGGGCGACGACCAGTTGCTCGACCTGACGGCCGACGAGGTTTTTCTTGTCCGGCCAGAACTGCACTTGCCACGAGCGGTTGCCTTCGGCCAGCGGGCCGATCAGCAGCGGTTGCAATTCGGCCCAGGCTTTCTGCGCGTGCAGGAAGTCGGCGCGAGCGGTTTCCAGCGTCTCTTTGCCCTGGCAGTAGGCGAGGGCGCTGACCGCCAGTTGCTTGTCGGCTTCGACCCAGCGGGTGTACGTCGGCAGAATCACCGATTTGGCGATAGCGGCCGAAGTGACGGCTTGCGGATCCTGCGGCGAGCAAGCGCCGAGGGCGAGCGCGGCAAGGCTGGTGAACAGTAGCTTGGGACGGAACATGTCGGGCTCCCGATTCTTTTAAGTGTTTAAAGTGAATTCAGAAACGCCAGCAACGCGGTGCGCTGCTCGGCATTGAAAGACAAAACCTGTTGCTGCGCCGCTTGCGCTTCGCCACCGTGCCAAAGCACGGCTTCAAGCAGATTGCGTGCGCGGCCGTCATGCAAAAACTGCGTGTGGCCACTGACCGCTTGCGTCAGTCCGATGCCCCACAACGGCGGCGTGCGCCAGTCGCGGCCGGAAGCCTGGAATTCAGTGCGGTTGTCAGCCAGACCGTCGCCCATGTCATGCAGCAGCAGATCGCTGTACGGGCGAATCACTTGATTGGCCAGTTCAGGTTCGGCGGCGTTGGCGGCGGTGGTGTATTTCGGTGTGTGACACGACTGGCAGCCGGCCTGGTAAAACAGGTTCTTGCCGGCCAGTACTTGGGTGTCGCTGACGCCACGGCGCGCGGGAACGGCGAGGTTGCGGCTATAGAACAGCACCAGACGCAGGATGTTGTCGCTGACTTCCGGCTCACCGTCCGGGCCATTGCCGTTCGGCGCCTGTTTGCAGGCGGTTTGCGCTTCGGTGCAGTCATCGAACGGTCGCATGCTGGTCGTGAGGCCCATATCCCCGGCAAACGCATGAACATTTTGTTGGTTGAGGGTCGGTTGCCCGGCTTTCCAGCCAAATCGACCGATCACGGTTTTCTGCAGGACGTCATCCCAGACCTGATTCGGTCGGCCGTTGATGCCGTTCTTCTCTTTGGCCTGAGCGGTGGCATTGGCGAGAATCGCTTCTTCGGGGATCGCTTCGAGCAGGCCGAGGCCGATCATGGGGGGAGCGATGCGTGCGGAGAAACGCGTGTCCGGGTGCATCGGCCCGTAACCGAGTTGAGTGATTCGCAGCTCCGGTTTACGCAGTTCGACTTCCGTGCCGTCCTTGAAGCGCACCGGCACCGGTGTGTACTCGACGCGAACCTTGCCTTCCGGAACCATCCCAGGCACGGCCATGTCCTGGAGCTGGCCGCCGTAGACCGGCTCCGGCACCACGCCGACCTGCTCGATGACTTTGGCCAGTTCCGGGGTGTTGGGGATCGACAGTCTTACCAGCATCGACACTGCATTGTTTGCCTGCGGTGTCGGTGGATGACCGCGACCGTCCTTGATGTGGCAGTTCTGGCAGGCGTTGGTGTTGAACAACGGGCCGAGGCCGTCACGAGCGGTGGTGGTCGATGGGGCGATCACCCAGGGGCTGCGGAAGAAGCTGTTGCCGACGCTGAAATCCACCCTGCGCGATGGCGGCAGGTTGGCCGAGGGCAGGGAAAACGCGTTCTGATCGGTCTTGCGCACGGTCGCCGCACCGCCTGAGCGTGCTTCACCGGGCTCGGCTTTGGTGAAGCGCGGGGCGTCATCGCAGGCACTCAGGCCCAAGGCCAGAAACAGTGCGGACAAACGAAGAGGCAGCGAGGGCATAGACATCCTGCGGACGGGCAAAAACAAAGGCGCAAAGTCTAACAGGGCGCAGGAGTTTGAATAAGAGGAATTATCGTTTACTTGATGTGAGGCAGTGATTTAGAGAAACGCAGCCTCCTTGTGGGAGCGGGCTTGTTCGCGAAAGCGGTGTGTCAGTCAATTCATCTGTGTCTGCCCCATCGCTTTTGGGAGCAAGCCCGCTCCCACAGGGTTTTGTGCATGGCAGGTATGAAAAAGGCGACCCGGAGGTCGCCTTTTTCAGTCAGACAAGCTTGATCAGAATTCGTGATCAGCGCTGTCCGGGTTCAGGTCAGTGATGCCCAGTTTGCCGGCCGCCGCTTCGATCGAACCGGTCTGCTTGACCAGCGAGGCGATGGCGTCACGCACGATCTGGTTGCCAGCGGTGTTGCCGGCTGCGATCAATTGGTCGTAGTGCTCACCCTTGTTGGCGTGGTCGACCATGACCTGGATCTTGGCTTCGGTCGCGGCCAGATCGGCTTTCAGCGCGGTGTCGGCGGCCGGATCGGCCTTGGCCACCAGCGACGACAGGCTGGCGCCGGTCATTTTGGTGCCGTCGACACGGGTGTACTCGCCCAGGTAAACGTTACGAACGCCTTTGGCATCGTAGAAGTGCGAGTTGTGGGTGTTGTCGCTGAAGCAATCCTGTTCGTCTTCAGGGGAGTTGGCTTCCAGGGACACCTTCATGCGCTCGCCCGCCAGTTCGCCCAGGGACAGGCTGCCCATACCGAAGAGCATTTTGCGCAGGCCGTTTTCGCCCGGTTCGGCTTCCAGGGTGGCGCGGTAGTTGTCAGCCACGTTCGGCTTCCAGTTACCGACCATTTCTTCCAGGTCGCTGACCAGCAGTTGGGTCACGGATTTGAGGTAGGCACGACGACGATCGTTGTGACCGCCGGTAGCGCCGGCGCCCTCCAAGTAGTCGGAAGCAGGGCGGTTGCCCGCGCCAGGACCGGTACCGTTCAGGTCTTGGCCCCACAGCAGGAATTCGATGGCGTGGTAGCCGGTGGCAACGTTGGCCTCGGAACCGCCCAGCTCGTTCAGGCTGGCGAGTTTTTCCGGGGTGATGTCTTTCACGTCGACCTTGTCTTCGCCGACCTGGACTTCGGTGTTGGCGATGATGTTGGCGCTGGCGCCCGGATTACCCAGTGCGTGTTCGTAGGATTTGTCGACGTAGTCGATCAGACCCTCGTCCAGTGGCCAGGCGTTAACCTGACCTTCCCAGTCGTCGATGATGGTGTTGCCGAAGCGGAACACTTCGCTCTGCAGATACGGAACGCGCGCAGCGACCCAGGCAGCCTTGGCGGCGTTCAGGGTGTCGGCGTTCGGCTTGGCAAGGAATGCGTCGACGGCGGTTTGCAGGGTTTTCGCGGTGGATTCGGCATCGCTGTAAACGGCGAAGACCATGTCGGCGTAATGCGCGACCACAGCCTTGGCGGCGGCGTCGTCGATTTTAGCGGCTGCGGCAGGTGCAGCGGCAGGAGCGGTGGTGCTGGCGGCTGGAGTCGGCGTGGTCGGGGCGGCGGGCTTGTCTTTGCCTTCGCCGCAACCGGCGAGGGAAATGGCGATGGCCAGCAGACTGGCGGTAGCCAGAGGCATACGAATCATGGCGAACATCCTGCTTCGGTAGTTGAGTGGACTCGCGCTGGGGGCGCAAAACTGCGACATAATGCAAATCTTTCGCATTATCTGTAAAGGGATGTGCTTGGAAATATTTCTTATTCGTGTATTGAGATCAAAAGATCACAGCCTCTCGGCAACGCTTACAGGCGAATGGGATTCACGAGAGCTGCCAAAGGCTGCGAACTTTTAAAGGATGGCCGCGTTGCTGCGTTGCGCCTGCTTGAGGTAGGCGCTCAACTCGCGCGCCGGCAGCGGTTTGCTGTAGTGGTAGCCCTGACCTTCGTGGCAGCCTTCGGAAATGATGTACGACTCCTGCTCGGCGGTTTCCACGCCTTCAGCAATTACTTGCATGCCCAGGCTCTTGCCCAGTTGAATGATCGCGCGAACGATGGTCGCATCGTCGTCGTCATCCAGCAGATCCTGCACAAAGCTCTTGTCGATCTTGATCTTGTCCAGCGGCAGACTTTTCAGATAACTGAGCGATGAATACCCGGTGCCGAAGTCGTCGATGGCAATCAGCGCGCCGGAGCGGCGCAGGCTCAGCAAGTGCTGGGCGGCGGTGCTGATGTCTTCCATCAGGCCGGTTTCGGTGACTTCCAGCTCCAGACTGCGCGGTGGCAAGCGGTACATCTGCAGCAGATTGTTAACCACCCGCGGCAGTTCGGCGTGGTGCAGTTGCACGGTGGACAGGTTGACCGCCATGCGCAGGTCGACAAAGCCCTGATCGTGCCATTCGCGCAATTGCTTGCAGGCCTGATCGAGCACCCATTCACCGATGGCGATGATCGTACCGTTCTGTTCGGCCAGCGGAATGAACAGGTCGGGCGGGACCAGGCCGTGTTCAGGGTGTTGCCAGCGAATCAACGCCTCGACGCCAACCACGCGGTGATCGCGGTAGCTGATCTGCGGTTGATAAACGAGGTAGAACTGATCGCGCAACAAGGCATCGCGCAGGTCTTTTTCCAGTTCGCGACGGCGACGCATCTCGCTGTCGACGCTGGCGATGTAGAACTGATAACGATTGCGCGAGCGGGTCTTGGCCAGGGTCATGGTCTGCTCGGCCTTCTGTAACAGCTTTTCGGTGCTGTCGCCGTCCTCCGGGAACAGGGTGATGCCGATGGTCGCACGCAGGCGGATTTCCTGGTCGTCGAGGGCGAACGGCGCCTCCAGATCATCAAGAATGCTTTGTGCCAGCTCCGCCGCTTCGTAAGGCTGTTCGATATCGGCCTGCACCAGGGCGAACTGGTCGCCACCCAAACGGGCGAGGGCACCGAGGCGGCCGCTGTGGGCGCGCAAGCGATCAGCCAACGCCAGCAACAATTGATCGCCGGTCTGGTAGCTGAACTGTTCGTTGATACCTTTGAAATCATCCAGCCCCACGCACAACACCGCGACGCGGCGTTGCAGCTTGCCGGCGTCGACGAGGATCTTGTCCAGTTGCTGCTGCAGTTGCTGGCGGTTTGGCAGACCGGTGAGGAAATCGTATTGAGCCATGCGCAGCAGGCTGTTTTCCGCTTCGTGGCGCAGGTGGGTATTGCGTTCGATGGATTCGAGCAACTGGTTGGCGGTGTTGATCCAGATTCCCAGTTCGTTTTTCTCGTGGCCCTTGAGTTGCGGAATCTTGTGTTCGCTGGGTCGATCCGGATTGATTTCGGTCAGGTGTTCGATGATCCGCGACAGCGGTTTGGTCAGCAGCCAGTGATAGACCAGATAAAGCACCAGGCCCAGGGCCAGGGCACGCAATACACCGGAAATGAAAATGATCACCGAACTGACGATAAAACTCTCGCCATAGGTAGCCGTGTCGAGGGTGATGCTCAAGTCGCCGTAGTACTCGCTGTAGGGGCCGCGACCCACCAGTTGCGTGGTGAAGGTGCGCTCCTGACCCAGAATAAGGTCGGTCAGCCAGCGGCTGTTGGAATGCTGTAACTCACGGGATTTTTGCGCGAGCATCGCTTCATTGGGATGGCCGATGGAGGCCTGGCGCACGGCGTCGTCCTGGAACAGGCCTTCGATCACCTGCATGCCCATCTCCCGATCCAGGCTGTAGACGGCCTGAGTGGAGGGGTCGCGGAACATGTCGAGGATCCGTTCGGCGTCACCGACAACGGCCTGGCGTGTTTTATAGGCATCGAAAACAATTTGCGCGCAGCTCAAGACCACGCCCACGATCAATGCCGACAGGAGCACGACCCGGAGCAACTTCACCGACAAGCTGTTCTTGAGTTCCAGCTTCAAAGGGTTATTCCTTGTTCCGTGCGGGTAGCGTCAAGTTGCCGTGAGTATTGGCAATCCGGTGTTGGCAGTCAAAGGGACAATCAGGCTCAGAATAAATTGCCTGTGGCCTGGGCCGAAATGCTGCTGACTAGAGTATTAGTCCTATTTGTACTGTGTCGGTAGTTTCTGCTCTCAACTTGAGCGTTGCGGGACATTTTTTCCTTTTTTTGATGGTAGCCCTCTGTGAGAGGGCGGCAAGCGGCGGCAGACAGATTTAAATCTGAGAAAAGCGCTATCTCGTACCTGAATCAAAGGCATAAAAAAACCCGACATCAGCCGGGTTTCTTCTCTGGCGCGCAGCTTAAGCGGTGAAGGTTTTGCCTTCGAACTGCTCAGCGACGAACTTCCAGTTGACCAGGTTCCAGAACGCTTCGACATACTTGGGACGAACGTTGCGGTAGTCGATGTAGTAAGCGTGTTCCCAGACATCGCAAGTCAGCAGCGGAGTGTCGCCGCTGGTCAGCGGGTTGCCGGCGCCGATGGTGCTGGCCAGCGCCAGGGAACCGTCAGCCTTTTTCACCAGCCAGCCCCAGCCGGAACCGAAGGTGCCGATCGAGGTTTTGCTGAATTCTTCCTTGAACTTGTCGAACGAACCGAAGGCTGCGTTGATTGCATCAGCCAGCGCGCCGGTTGGTTGACCGCCGGCGTTTGGCGCCAGGCAGTTCCAGTAGAACGTGTGGTTCCAGACCTGAGCGGGGGGGGGGGGGGGGGGGGGGGGGGGGGGGGGGGGGGGGGTGGGGGGGTGGGGGGGGGGGGGGGGGGGGGGGGGGGGGGGGGGGGGGGCTGGGGGGGGGGGGGGGGGGGGGCGGCGGGGGGGGGGGGGGGGGGGGGGGGGGGGGGGGGGGGGGGGGGGGGGGGGGGG
>NZ_JBIUWM010000006.1:0-155431 GCF_044743445.1 Pseudomonas sp. NPDC087615
TCTCTGGCCAGTTCAACAAGGGCGATAAAATCTCCGGCACCATCAAGTCGATCACCGATTTCGGTATCTTCATTGGTCTGGACGGCGGCATCGACGGTCTGGTTCACCTGTCCGACATCTCCTGGAACGAAGTGGGCGAAGAAGCCGTACGTCGTTTCAAGAAGGGCGACGAGCTGGACACCGTTATCCTGTCGGTTGACCCAGAGCGCGAGCGTATCTCCCTGGGTATCAAGCAACTGGAAAGCGATCCGTTCTCCGAGTACGTCTCGGTTAACGACAAAGGCGCAATCGTTACTGGCACCGTGAAAGAAGTTGACGCCAAAGGCGCCATCATCGTTCTGGCTGACGACATCGAAGCGACCCTGAAAGCCTCCGAAATCAGCCGTGACCGCGTTGAAGACGCGCGCAACGTGCTGAAAGAAGGCCAGGAAGTTGAAGCCAAGATCATCAGCGTTGATCGTAAGAGCCGCGTGATCCAACTCTCCATCAAGTCGAAAGATGATGCTGAAGAGAAAGAAGCTATCCAGAGCCTGAACTCTGTTCAGGAAGCTCCAGCCGATACCACTATGGCTGCTCTGCTGAAGCAAGCAATGGCCAAACAGAACTAAGTTCTGCTTGATCATTAAAAAGGGCGACTTCGGTCGCCCTTTTTTGTGTCTGTGATTTGATGAGTCCTGGTTTTCTTCTGCGCGAATCAGTGCTGCCTGTGAAACCAATCCAATCGCCAGATTGTCTGTTTCTTTAATGGGATCAATCGCCTATTCGCGACTAAGCTTGGTCTTAAGCGTGTAGTAGTCGGGCGTTGCCTGGCATAAGGAAATGGATGAACAAGTTTATTGTCCTCATAGCGGTACTGGTTTTTGCAGGCTGTACTACAAATGCCAAGACCCATGCGGTGCGTGGTGTCAGCGGCATTGAAGTTGATTGCTCTGGGCTGGGTTCTGGCTGGGAGAGGTGTCAAAAGCGAGCGGCGAAGGAGTGTAAGGGGGCGGGTTACAAGGTGATCACTCGATCTGATGATGCCAAAGACGAAGATGAGTTTCCGTTTGGTTTCAATCCTGCTGGGTACGTGACCCGGACCATGCTGGTGATATGCCGTTGAGCGTGGGGTGATCCTGGCGAGTTAGTTTATGCCCTGAAAGCGGGCGTTTCAGCGCTGAAGAAGATATGTCAATCCCTGGGCTGTTCAAAATCTTCCGGGCATGCTAAAACCTTTCAAGCGCTGATCTAGCTGCTTGAAAAAGAAGGGAAAAATATGACGAAGTCGGAGTTGATCGAACGAATTGTCACCCATCAAGGGCTGCTCTCATCCAAGGATGTGGAGTTGGCCATCAAGACCATGCTTGAACAAATGTCCCAATGTCTGGCCACCGGTGATCGCATCGAGATCCGTGGGTTCGGCAGCTTCTCCTTGCACTACCGTGCGCCGCGCGTTGGTCGCAATCCAAAGACCGGCCAGTCTGTAAGTCTGGATGGTAAATTCGTTCCGCATTTCAAGCCGGGTAAAGAATTGCGTGATCGAGTGAACGAGGAAGAGGAGGAGGGGGTTTGACAGTCGCTATCTCTCAAGGAGTTACTCATGCGTAACCTCAAGCGCATACTTCTTGGCGTTTTTATTCTTTTGCTGGTGTTGGTGATTCTCGCGTTTGTTCTGGAAAATCAGCAATCGGTGTCGTTATTGTTTCTAGGCTTTTCCGGGCCTCAATTGCCGGTCTCGCTCGTAGTGGTTTTGGCATTGCTCATCGGTATGTTGATTGGCCCGATACTAGGCTGGTTTCTGGGACGTTCGTCCAGGGCCGCACGCAAGCGAATTGTCTGAAAACGACAGGTGCATGGCATCTGTCGAAATTGCGCCTCAGCCTGTCTATATCCATTAGTAAAACGTTCATTAAGCTGTAAAATGCAGCCCTTGTTCGATAGTGGCACATTCCCACATCGATTCAGACTGACTCTGACAGAAGCCACAGGTTTTGATGGCTTCTGCATTCATGGATTAGGCGGTGATCGTTGGTGTCACTGTCCGCAGCTCAAGGGTATGGTTTCGCGTGAAAATTCTAGTTACCGGCGGCGCCGGGTTCATCGGCTCGGCAGTCATTCGCCATATTATCTCCAATACCGCCGATTCTGTCGTTAACGTCGACAAACTGACTTACGCCGGTAACCTCGAGTCCTTGGCTGAAGTCAGTCAGGATTCGCGTTATGCGTTTGAGCGAGTTGATATCTGTGATCGTGATCAGGTCGACCGTGTTCTGCGTGAGCACCAACCAGATGCAATCATGCATCTGGCGGCAGAGTCCCATGTTGATCGTTCGATCTCTGGTCCATCCGAGTTCATCCAGACCAATATCATCGGAACGTACACTTTGCTCGAAGCCGCGCGCCATTACTGGGCTGCACTGGATGATGTACGTAGAGCCAACTTCCGCTTTCACCATATTTCGACGGATGAAGTTTACGGAGACCTCGAAGGTCCGGAAGAGCTCTTCACTGAAACCACGCCGTATCAGCCAAGCTCGCCATACTCGGCCAGCAAGGCCAGTTCTGATCACTTGGTGCGAGCATGGGCGCGCACTTATGGTTTGCCGACACTGGTCACCAACTGCTCGAACAACTACGGTCCATGCCACTTCCCGGAGAAGCTGATCCCACTGATCATTCTCAATGCGCTGGAAGGAAAACAGTTGCCGGTCTATGGCAAAGGTAATCAGGTGCGTGACTGGTTGTATGTCGAAGATCACGCGCGAGCACTGTACAAAGTCGTGACCGAAGGCGTCATTGGCGAGACTTACAACATCGGCGGACACAACGAAAAGCAGAACATCGAGGTAGTCCATACCCTGTGTGCATTGCTCGATGAATTGCGACCAGATTCCGCTCACCGTCCGCACGCAAGTTTGATCACCTATGTACAGGATCGCCCGGGCCATGATCAGCGCTACGCGATCGATGCCAGCAAGATCCAGCGCGAGTTGGGCTGGACCCCAGAGGAAACCTTCGAGACGGGTATTCGCAAGACTGTCGAGTGGTACCTCAGCAACTCTGAATGGGTTGCTCATGTGAAGAGCGGCAGTTACCAGCAGTGGATCGACCAAAACTACACCGGTCGTTCGGATAAGGCATGAAGATTCTCCTGCTGGGAAAAAACGGCCAGGTCGGCTGGGAGTTGCAGCGCTCCCTTGCACCGCTAGGGGAATTGGTTGCCCTCGATCGGCACCTAGTCGATGGTTTGAGTGGTGATCTGTCTGACCTCGATGCACTGCGCGCCACGATCCGCAAAGTAAGGCCCGGCGTTATCGTCAATGCTGCGGCCTACACGGCGGTCGATAAAGCCGAGTCCGAAACCGAACTGGCTGACCGTGTAAACAGTGAGGCCAGTCGAGTCATGGCGCAGGAGGCCGCATCCCTGGATGCCTGGCTGATTCACTATTCGACCGATTACGTATTTAGCGGCGAAGGCTCGACGCCTTGGCAGGAATCCGATGCCGTCGCACCTGTGAACCACTACGGCGCCAGCAAGCTGGCAGGTGAACAGGCCATTTCGGCCTCCGGCTGTAAGCATCTGATCTTTCGTACCAGCTGGGTCTATAGCGCTCGCGGCAACAACTTTGCCAAAACCATGTTGCGTCTGGCCAAGGATCGCGAATCACTGGGCGTCATTGCCGATCAGGTAGGCGCCCCGACCGGTGCTGATCTCATTGCTGACGTGACCGCACTGGCGATCCAGCAGGTCGTGCATCGCCCGGCGCTGTCCGGCGTCTATCATCTGGCGGCTGCCGGTGAAGTATCCTGGCACGGTTATGCGAGCCTGGTGATCAGTTTTGCCAAGGCTCATGGCGAAGAGCTCGCTGTCACGACAGTCAATCCGATTGATACCACCGCCTATCCAACACCGGCGCGCCGCCCGTTGAATTCACGTTTGAGTACACAAAAGCTGCGCGACAATTTTTCTCTACACTTGCCGGATTGGCAAAGTGGTGTAATCCGAATGCTTAGGGAAGTTCTGAATAAATGACCACGACAAATCGTAAAGGCATCATTCTCGCCGGTGGCTCGGGCACACGCCTGCACCCGTTGACCCTTGGCGTCTCGAAGCAGATGTTGCCGATCTACGACAAGCCGATGATCTTTTATCCGCTGTCGGTTTTGATGCTGGCTGGGATGCGCGAAATTCTGATTATTTCCACCCCGGAAGATTTGCCTTGTTTCCGCAAGTTGCTGGGCGACGGCAGCGTTTATGGCATCAAGCTCAGTTACGCCGAGCAGCCGAGCCCAGATGGTCTGGCGCAAGCCTTTATCATCGGCGAAGAGTTCATTGGTAAGGATCCGTGCTGTCTGATCTTGGGTGACAACATCTTCTACGGTCAGCACTTCTCCGACAATCTGCGCGCAGCGACTGTACAGGAGCAAGGTGCCACGGTATTTGGCTACCACGTTTCCGATCCCGAACGTTTCGGCGTGGTTGAGTTCGATGCCACGGGCCGGGCGCTAAGCATTGAAGAGAAGCCGCTGAAGCCGAAGTCCAACTATGCGGTGACCGGGTTGTATTTCTATGACAACCAAGTGGTCGATATTGCCAAGAGCATCAAGCCTTCACCACGCGGCGAACTGGAAATCACTGATGTCAATCAGGCTTACCTGGCGCAGAAGTCGTTGAATGTTGAAATGCTTGGGCGTGGATTCGCCTGGCTCGATACCGGCACCCACGATTCCCTGCTGGAAGCCAGTCACTTCGTGCACACCATTGAGCAGCGTCAAGGCTTGAAAGTCGCATGCCTGGAAGAAATCGCCTTCAATAACGGCTGGATTGACGCCAAGCAGTTGGCAAAACAGGCCGAAAGCCTTAAGAAAACCGGCTATGGACAGTATTTGCAGAAACTCCTTGATTCCAGCACTCGCTGAAAACCCGTTGTCTCGCTCACTTTGTCAGAACCGTGCAAGCAGGAATGGAATGCCAGTAACAACTCCTCAGGTTGCGGTTTTGCTGGCTGCCTACAACGGAATGCAGTGGATCGAAGAGCAATTGGCTTCGATCCTCGGACAATCGATGGTGCAGGTCACCGTTCATATCAGTGTTGATGCCTCCACCGATGGTACGGAAGCTTGGTGCACGGATTTTGCAGCCAGGCATTCGAATGTCTTCCTTTTGCCCTCGGGTACTCGCTTCGGCGGAGCATCGCGCAACTTTTTTCGCCTGATCCGCGATGTCGATTTGCAGGCCTATGATTACGTCTCCTTTGCCGATCAGGACGATGTCTGGCATCAGGACAAACTGCAGCGCGCGATCACTTCTATTCGCGAGCGGGGAGTCGATGCGTGTTCCAGTAACGTGACTGCGTTCTGGGAGTGCGGCAGGACTCAACTGCTGAACAAGGCGCAACCGCAGACAAGCTGGGATTTCCTGTTTGAGGCTGCTGGCCCCGGCTGTACCTACGTGCTGAGTAGGGCTTTGGTGCAAGCGATGAAACAGTCGATGTTGGCTCAATGGGGAAACCTGCAAAATGTCAGCCTGCACGATTGGTACTGTTATGCCTTCGCTCGCAGCCATGGTTTTCGTTGGTATATCGATCCGCGCCCTTCGATGGATTATCGGCAGCACGAAAGTAATCAGGTCGGGGCGAACACAGGCCTCAGCCCGATGATTGCCCGCTATAAAACCATTCACGATGGCTGGTGGTTTAACCAGGTGGCGTTAATCGCGCGTCTGACGGGGCAGGCTGGTGATCCCTTCGTCGGGTCCTGGCTTGCGTTGCGTCGCTGGCAATTGATCAAACTTTCGTTTTCCGCTTGGCGCTGTCGGCGCCGAGTCAGAGATCGTGTCTTGTTTTTCCTGATCTGCTGGGCGACTGCCTTTGTCGGGAAGTCTGCCCAATGAATGTGCCAAAAGTATGGATCACCGGGGCGAGCGGTTTTGTCGGTGAGGCGCTGGTCTTGCGTTTGCTGCTTGGGCGAAAGTTTGCACCTGTAGCTGCTGTACGGAGCGCCACTCGACTTCTGGGATTGTGTCCTGTTGCCCGTTTTGAATTGGGAACAAACTCGGCCTTGCAGTTGGCTGGCGTGCAGATTGTCGTGCACGCGGCGGCCCGGGTGCATGTCATGCGCGAGACGGCGCAGGACGCTCTGGCCGAATTTCGTCGTGTGAATGTCGACGGCACATTGCAGTTGGCTCGCTCGGCTGCACAGGTCGGGGTCAAGCGCTTCGTTTTCATCAGCTCAATTAAGGTCAATGGCGAAAGCACGCCTTTCGGGCGTCCTTTTACGGCGCATGACGTACCGGCACCACAAGATCCTTACGGGATCTCCAAGCACGAAGCGGAGCAGGCGCTGCGCTTGCTTGGCAGTGAAACAGGCATGGAAATCGTGATTATTCGCCCGCCGCTGGTTTATGGGCCGGGCGTAAAGGCCAACTTTCTTAGCCTGCTCAAATGGCTGGAAAAAGGTGTGGTGTTGCCGTTGGGCGCCATTCGCAACCAGCGCAGCATGGTCGCAATCGGCAACCTCGTCGATTTGATCGAAACCTGTCTGGAACATCCGGCAGCGGCAGGGCAAACCTTTCTGGTCAGCGACGGCGATGATCTGTCGACACCTCGCTTGCTGCGTCGTTTGGCCTCGGCGCTGGGGAAAAAAGCGCGGTTGCTGCCCGTTCCTTCGAAACTGCTGCTGATCTGTGCGGCTGTTGCCGGTAAGCGCGCGATGGCTCAGCGAGTCTGTGAGTCGTTGCAGGTCGATATCAGCAAAAACCGCGAAGTGCTGGGTTGGGTTCCTCCGATTGATGTAGACACCGCCATGCGTCGTACCGCAGGCCATTTTCTGGATACGCAAAAATCATGATTGCTGGTGGGTTGCTTCTTACCGTTTTTCTGTTGTCCTGGGCTTTGACTTGGGGGGGGCGTCACTACGCGCTCTCCAAAAGCTTGATGGATATTCCCAATGAGCGCAGTTCGCACTCGGTGCCAACGCCTCGCGGTGGCGGTGTGGCGATCGTTATAGGTTTTTTGTTGGCCCTGCCTGTTTTGGGTTGGCTTGGGCTGATGGATCGCTCTGCACTGTTCGCGCTGTCTGGCAGCGGAATGTTGGTGGCGCTGATCGGATTTGCCGATGATCACGGGCACATCGCCGCGAGATGGCGTCTGCTGGGGCATTTCGCTGCGGCCATTTGGGCGTTGTTCTGGTTGGATGGGCTGGCCCCGATTGCCCTGTTCAATGGCACCCTTGATCTTGGCTGGCTGGGTCATGCGCTTGCGGCGGTGTATCTGGTATGGATGCTCAATCTTTATAATTTTATGGACGGCATTGACGGGTTGGCGAGCGCTGAAGCTCTCTGTGCCTGCCTGGGCATCACGCTGATTTACTTGTTGGTGCGTCAGATTGAGCCTGTCTGGGGCGTGTTGGCGCTGAGTGCTGCGGTTGGCGGTTTCCTTTGCTGGAACTATCCCCCGGCACGAATCTTCATGGGTGACGCCGGCAGCGGTTTTCTGGGTATTGCGTTGGGCATTCTGTCGCTGGACGCGGCGACCCATTCACCAGAGCTGTTGTGGAGTTGGGTCATTCTCCTTGGCGCGTTTGTGGTTGATGCAACGTGGACACTGTGCCGGCGACTGCTCAACGGTGAAAAGGTCTATCAGGCCCATCGCAGTCACGCTTATCAGTACGCATCGCGACAATTCAAAAGCCACAAGGCTGTCACGCTCGCGGTGGTCGGTTTGAATCTTTTCTGGTTATTGCCTTGGGCCGCCGTGGTTGCCTTGGGCGTTGTACCGGGAGTCGTCGGACTGATCGTCGCTTATGTTCCGTTGCTCTGGCTGGCCGCGAGGTTCAAGGCCGGTACCCGGGAAGCGCCGCCAATCCCTTGAGGCTTGGCCAAGCGTGGGAGGCGGTATCGGATAATGCTATGATTCGCGACCCCGCGCGCGCGTTACGCGTTACGCGTCGGGAGCGAAGTTGTCGGGCATCGTGAATGTCGATGTCTGAATCCGCATCCGGTGTCTTTCGTAGCAACCCGGTCAATTTTATTGTGATCAGTTCAATCAGCGTTGGAGCGCTATTACATGCAGCATAGGGATAACAATTTAAACCTGCTTCGGCTGATTGCTGCGCTGATGGTTCTTTACGCACACTCGTTTGCTTTTTATGGCAATCCACCAGCCGGCTTCCTGGGATTGACCTCCTATGGAGGGCTAGGTATCGATATCTTCTTCATCATCAGCGGTTATCTGATCGTCAAGAGCTGGGATTTCACTCCCTCAGCTGCCAACTTTCTGATCAAGCGGTCCTTGAGGATTTTTCCAGCGCTGATCGTGGTTGTTCTGATCTGTATGTTTATTCTTGGGCCGATGTTTACGACTTTGACGGTAAGCGATTACTTTGCGCATCCGCAATTCTGGCCTTATCTGAAAAATATCATCTTGAGCCCGGTGTTCTATCTGCCCGGTGTGCTTGAGCATGCCAGGGTGGCCAACGCTGTCAACGGTTCGTTGTGGAGCCTGCCCGTCGAATTCTTTATGTACCTTGTGGTCATTGGGCTGGGGCTGCTCTTTCGGAGTGGGCGCTGGGTCTATGCCGCCGCGGCGGCATTTTTCGCTCTGATGGTGATTTTCTGGTGTTGGCGCGATGCTCCTGTGACGGTTGTTTATGGCACTGATGTGCGACAAATTTTCCTTACAGGCATCTACTTCATGATTGGCGCCTGCTTCGCGAAATGGCGGCTCGAACGCTGGTTCAGTCTGTCGGGTGTTTGCGTATTGATTGTCGCAACTATCCTGGTGGTTCCATACGCACCGATTTCCAAAGTAGTGTTGTGGTTCACCTTGCCTTATGTCGTTCTTGCCTACGGTCTGTCCAGTAGTCGCTTGGGGCGTTGGATCAATCGTGTCGGTGACTGTTCCTACGGTGTTTACATCTATGCCTTTCCGGTGCAGCAGTTTGTTCTGCTCAAGTTTCCGGAAATCTCGTACCCGGTATACCTGTTCGTCACGATTGCTATCACGCTGGTGCTCGGATATGCGTCCTGGCATCTGGTCGAAAAACGTGTGCTGAAGTACAAGCCCAAGGATAAGTCCAAGGCTCAGGCTAGCATCGAAGAAGCCAAACCAGTGTTTGTGCCTGAAGCCAGTGAACGTCTCAAGTCGATGAACCCGGATCGTTAAATGGAATTCATGATGTCGTGCGGTGGTTTTAAAGCGGTGGTGAATGTGGTTGTGATTTTTGGAGATATGCGATGAGTTGGCTCAGGGGAATGCTGGCGGATCGCAGGATTCTGTTGAGTCTGGTTTCAAATGATCTTCGAGCCCGTTATTTGACCAACTATCTTGGTTTTCTGTGGGTCTTTATCCAGCCTTGCGCAACCACATTGATTTTATGGTTCGTATTTCAGTTCGGCTTCAAAGCGGCGCCTCACGGGGACTTTCCCTTCGTTCTGTGGCTGGTTTGTGGGCTGGTGCCGTGGTTCTTCACGGTTGAGGCGCTTAACTCAGGCTGCACGGCGGTCAAGGAAAACAGCTTTTTGGTGAAGAAGATCGTCTTCAAGGTTTCCTTGTTGCCACTGGTCAAGCTCACCTCGGCTGTACTCGTTCACGTGTTCTTTGTGTTCATTCTCCTGCTGTTGTTCGTCATCTATGGCTACGAACCGAACCTTTACTGGTTGCAGGTTGGTTATTACATCGCATGCCTGTTCATGTTGTTGCTCGCGATTGCCTGGATTACCAGTTCGGTGGTGATCTTCTTTCCCGATCTGAGTCAATTGGTGAGCATGGCCACACAGTTCGGTTTCTGGCTGACCCCGGTGTTCTGGGACATTGATGCAATCCACGGCCGTGCGGCTTCCTACCTGCGTCTGAACCCGTTTACCTACATTGTCGAGGGATTCAGGGATTCGCTGATTCGCGGAATCTGGTTCTGGGAACGCCCCACGCAAACCCTGATCTTTTGGGGAGTATTGATAGTCCTCGCGCTGGTGGGCTGGCGCACATTCAAAAAACTGAGACCCCACTTTGCGGATGTTTTGTAATGAATGCAGTGAATGAGAGCGCAATCAGCGTCCGTAATGTCAGCAAGGTGTATCGGCTTTACAACAAGCCGGTTGACAGGCTGGTCGAAGCTCTTTCGCTATTCGGCAAGCACCGGCACCATGATTTTCACGCGCTGACGGATGTTTCCTTCTCTGTTGAGAAAGGCCAGACAGTGGGGATTCTGGGCAAGAACGGTGCCGGCAAAAGCACCCTGCTGAAAATCCTCACCGGGGTACTGACGCCATCCAGTGGCGAGGTCACCGTCGTGGGTCGGGTCGCCTCATTGTTGGAGTTGGGTGCCGGCTTCAACCCGGATTACACCGGTGTGGAAAATATCTATTTCCAGGGTTCCCTGATGGGGTACTCCCATGCCGAAATGCAAACCCGTATTGCGGCCATCCTCGAGTTCGCAGACATCGGCGATTTTGTCAATCAGCCGGTTCGGATGTACAGCAGCGGGATGTTTGCGCGTCTGGCGTTTTCCGTGGCGATCAACGTCGAGCCTGACGTTCTGATCGTGGACGAAGCGTTGAGCGTGGGCGATGCCGGGTTTCAGCTCAAGTGCATGCTCAAGATGAAACACATGCAGGAGCGCGGCACCACGATCCTGTTCGTCTCTCACGATACCCAATCGGTTATTCGCTTTTGCCAAGCGGTCATCGTGATGCAGAACGGCCAGATCATCGACTACAGCACCGATGTTCTGACCGCGACCAAAAATTACGAAAAAAAGGTCCGTAACAGCAGTGCCGCGGCGGCGCCAGCAGTAGAGGAACTGCACGTCGACATGTCTTATGAGACGGAACTCGGCGATATCTCGGAAGTTCGATTCGGTTCCGGCGCAGCGAAGATCAATGCCGTGGATTTTTACAGTGCCGACGGCACGCAGACCAATCACTTCGAACCGACCGAAGACGTCAATATGCATT
Organism: Pseudomonas sp. NPDC087615; assembly: GCF_044743445.1. Classification (NCBI taxonomy): domain Bacteria; kingdom Pseudomonadati; phylum Pseudomonadota; class Gammaproteobacteria; order Pseudomonadales; family Pseudomonadaceae; genus Pseudomonas; species Pseudomonas sp. NPDC087615. The sequence goes on from NZ_JBIUWM010000006.1 coordinate 10,934, forward strand.
GCTACGTCCAGTCCGCCTCGGCGCTCAAGGAAGTGGTCATGGGGTACTCGTTACGCGACGCCAAAGGTGTCGACGTGGCAGGGGATAACACGTTACTGGCCGGGTGCAAGTTCGATCTTGATGCTGGCGCCTACAAAATCAGCTTTTCCTTCCCGCTCAATGTCGCTCCAGGCGAATATTTCCTGTTTATCGGAATGGCCAGTCTGGACGGCGAGCGCGTTGAACTGGATCAACGTTGGCCAATGCGAAAAATCAGCGTATCGGGCGGGCGTCAGATCGTGGGAGTCGCTTATTGCCCGTCTACAGTCAACGTTGTAAAGGTTGCTTGAATCATGCTTAAGATCGGTAATGCGGTTGTTGCAGACACAGTCAGATTTCACGTTGACGACACGGCTGAATGCGTCATCGAGGACGGTGTCCAGTTGCGCGACAACGTCGTCATCGAGTGCGGTGCCGGCGGCTACCTGAGCATCGCCTCGGGTACGGTCGTCAATTACGGAACGTGGATCAACGGTAGTGGCAAGGTCACCATCGGCAAAGATGTGTTGATCGCTCCCAATGTCTCCATCACCTCATCGACTCATCGTTATGACTTGCATGTGCCCATCAAGGATCAGGGATTACGCTTGGCAAACGTGAGCATTGGTGACGACGTCTGGATCGGCGCCAACGCATCGGTGTTGGCCGGCTCTGACGTCGGTCGGGGCTCAATCATTGCCGCGAACTCGGTGGTGAAATTCAGCGTGCCGGCGCAAAGCATTGCGGCGGGGGATCCGGCTGTCAAAGTGGCTTCACGCAAATACAAACACGTGGTTTTTTACACCTTGCCGTTGGTTTTGCGCGAGCGTCCTACGCTGTTCAGCAGCATTGTTGATGTGTATCTGCCGTTGGCCAACAAGTTCGCTGACGAAGGCTGGGAGTGTTTTTTTGTCGGCTCCGACGAACTGAAAAGCGAGTATCCCGACTTCAGGCATACTTGGATCAGCCCGGCTACTTACGAATGTGAATATCCGCAACCTGGCAATCCAGGCTGGTTGAACGACTGGAAGCGCTTGCTCAACGGAGAGCCCCTGGCGTTTCATGACCGGTTTGTTGCGTCCCTGATCGATAATGTTGACCCTGATCTGGTGTTCTGCTGGAACCATGATGGCAGTCTCGAGACGGCCTGTGCGTCGAAGGATATTCCGCTGATCTTCAATGAGTTGGGCATGTTGCGCGCGCCTAATCCCATGGCTTATTACTCGGACGTCCGTGGCGTGAATGTGCGCAGCGGCTTCAGCGCCGAGTTTGCCGAGTATCAGCAACAGTCAGCCGGTCTGCCGACAGAGGTCGCGAAGGCAAGACTTGCGCAAATGGAAGAGAGTTACCACTTCAAAGGTGTCAACCGAACCCCGACTGTGCTGATCCTGCTCCAGGTACAGGATGACTCCAACATCATCATGGGATCGCCTTTCGCCAGCATGTCCGAGTATGTCAAGCATGTGCTCGCTGCCGTCGAAGGCGGGTCCTTCACAGTCATCGTCAAACCTCATCCTCTGGATGAAGTGCCGGATCTTCCCGAGCACGTTCAGGTGGCAGGCAAGGAAGACAGCATTGCCGATCTGATCGCTGGCGCCGATGTGGTGTTCACCCTCAATTCCTCGGCCGGTTTCGAAGCGGCGCTGGCAGGTAAGACCGTCTATGCACTGGGCAAGGCGCCTTTCTGGGGTACAGGGCTGACCATTGATGTCGAGCAACCGCACGATCTTGACGCGTTGTGGCAAGCGCATGGTGCGGTAACGCCATGCTCGGCGGAGTTGCGCGCGCAGGTTCTGGATTTTGCACAGTCGCGCTACTTCTTGAGCGAGGCGCAGTTCAGCGAGCCTTCGGCGCACCTTGCCCGATTGGCACGCACGACGCCCGTTGATCCCCTGAGAAACGGCTTTGATCCGGATCTGGAAAGTTACCGCCAGCAGTCCTATATCGCTTGGCTGGAAGGAAAAGTTCAGGAGGCCCAGGATGAGTTGACATCAATCAATGACATCTTTTTGGCCTCGAGAAACGAGTTGTCAACTGTTAGGGAAGAGCTGCTTTTGACCAAGGATCAACTTTCGGATGTGAACGACAAATTCACAGCAGTGTTGGACGACAGGTATCTGCAAGATAATGATGAGTTGGTGCAGATTCAAAACCGCCTGCTAGTGGAGCAGGAGCAACTGAATCTCGAGATAGCCGCACTCAAGCAAGATCTGCAAAACGTCTATGCCTCGAAATCCTGGCGCATGACCCGACCTGTGCGCTGGGGAATGCGGGTGCTGTTTCGTGGCTACTGGAAGCTTCGTAGCCTCTTCACGAACCCGCGTGCCGTGCTGCGGCCGATTTATCAGAAGCTGCCATTTCTGATCGGTATGCGCATGCGCCTGCGGCATTTGGTGACTGCGGCGCGAGCCCAAGTGATGCGCGCCATCAATTCCCGGAACAACCTCAAGGCTCTACAGAGCATCGCCGATCGGCGTTTTGGTTACGCGCCGAGTGCACCGGTGTTCGACGTGCAGCCAGTCGTCGATGTTTCGATTGTGACCTACAACAGCAGTAAGTGGGCCGATGGGTTCTTTGCTTCTTTGAAAGCGCAAGATTATCCGCTGCACAAACTTAACCTGTGCTTTGTCGACAATGGCTCCAGGGATAGCACTGTTGAGGATCTGCAGCGCTGGAAAACTCAGATGGACGCCGAACTGGCAGGTTTTGAGATCATCCAGGGCGAGAACGTCGGTTTTGGTCTGGGCCATGACAGGGCGATAAAGACCGGGCATTCGGAATTCGTGTTGATCAGCAACATCGACATTGTCTTCGCACGTGACTCGATCTCCCGAGTGGTGGCAGCGGCTCATGCGGATACTTCGGGTGCTTTTGCCTCATGGGAATTGCGCCAGGCGCCGTATGAACATCCGAAATATTATGATCCGGTAACCCAGGAAACCAACTGGTCTTCCCATGCATGCATTCTGGTTCGACGTTCCGCTTACGCCAAAGTAGGTGGTTATGAACATGAAATCTTCATGTACGGCGAAGACGTCGAGTTGTCCTACCGGTTCCGTTCCTATGGTTATCAGTTGAAATACTGCCCGTCTGCGGTGGTGTATCACTACACCTATGAACACGAAAACCATGTCAAGCCGATCCAGTTTACCGGCAGCACGCTGGCGAATGCCTACCTCCGCCTGCGTTACGGGAGCTTTAGCGACAAATTAGGTGCACTCATACTGCAAACGGCCCTGTTGTTCCGGCCCGAAGTGTATGCGGGTGCTCGCCGAGACCTGATCGGCAACATGGGCAAGATACTGCGCAAGGCACCTCACTTTCTGTCGGGCAAGGGCTCCAGCATAGAGGCGGCTTATCCTTTCCGTGGTTTTGATTACGAGATGATCCGTGACGGTGCGTTCTGGAGCGTAGGCGAGCCGCTGGCTGAAGCGCCATTGGTGACGATTGTCACCCGTACCTACCGCAACCGGAACGAATTCCTGCGCCAGGCGATCATGTCTGTCCTGAATCAGACTTATCCGAATGTGGAACTGGTGGTCGTGGAGGATGGCGGCGAAACCATGAAAGATCTGGTAGCTGAGTTCCAGTCCCCGGAAGGTCGCCAGATCCGCTTTTACGGAATGGACAAGGTGGGGCGCTCGGTGACGGGCAACTATGGTCTTGAAATGGCCAAGGGCACCTATTGCATGTTCTTGGACGACGATGATCTGTTGTTCTCCGATCACGTCGAAGTGCTGGTCGCGGCATTGGCGAAAAACCGTGAATCGGTAGCGGCTTATTCGCTGGCCATGGAAGTCGGGACAAACACTACAGAGGATGGCCGTTACACAGAGGTCACCCATGAAACGCCGTCGTACTACAAGCACGAGTATGACTACGATATTCTGCTGGATCACAATTTCATCCCGATCCAGTCACTGCTCTTTCAACGTGCTCTGTACTTGCAACGGGGCGGTTTTGAGACGGATATGAGCAATCTGGAAGACTGGAACCTGTGGCTCAGATACGGTTATGGCAATACGTTTACGTATGTGGCCAAGACCACGTCTCTGTTCCGTACTCCGGCTGATCCAAATGTCCGTCTGGGGCGGCACAAGTTGTTGCACGAGGCTTACAACATGGCCAAGGACAGGGCGGCAAAATCCTGCGAAAGTTACAGCCCGTTGAACTGAAAGCTGATCGCAAATTGATCATCGACGGAAAGAGAGCCATTTCAATATGGCTCTTTTTTTCGGGGGGCTTCATGGACGAACGGGTTTTAAGCGGTAGCCTCGATTAGCGGTTTTTTTGGGATTTACCGGGGTTAGAAGCCGGGCCGGTTCGTCGGAACATCGTATTCATTGTCGTAACCACGCCCAAGCTATACCGGTTAGGTTTAAAGTGTGGGGGACGAAGGTAAAATTCGTCCGGATCTTGTTGCCCGCTGAAGGGAGTTCTCGTAGGTGCTAGATATCAATATGGGCAGGATGAGGCTGTTTTTGCTGGGGCTGCCGCGCCGGCAAAAAAGAATGCTGCAAGTTATCACGGACATCGTCCTTGTTTGGGCTGCCTTGTGGATGGCTTTTGTGGTGCGACTGGGTGTGGACGAAATGGTCAACCCCTTCAAAGTTCATCTGTGGCTGTTTGTCTGCGCACCTTGCGTCGCCATCCCCCTGTTCGTGCGTTTTGGCATGTATCGTGCGGTCATGCGCTATTTCGGCAATGACGCCCTAGTTGCGATCATCAAGGCTGTCAGTCTTTCGTCTCTGGTATTGGCGCTGGTTGTCTATTGGTACAGCAATCACGAAGCCGTCGTACCGCGTTCGATCATTTTCAATTACTGGTGGTTGAGTCTCGTCATTATTGGCGGTTTGCGCCTTTGCATGCGTCAGTACTTCATGGGCGACTGGTTCACTGCAGCGCAACATGTTCCCTTTACCAGTCGCGACGACGGTTTGACCAAAGTAGCGATCTATGGCGCCGGCGTGGCTGGCAATCAACTGGTGGCGGCGCTGCGCATGGGACGCGTGATGCGTCCGGTTGCCTTCATCGATGACGACCCGGGGATTTCGGATCGCTCGATATCCGGCCTTCAGGTTTATAAGCCTAAACATATTCAGCAAATGATCGATGTGACAGGCGCGCAGGAAATCCTTCTCGCATTGCCATCGTCGACCCGTGCCCGGCGCCGGGAAATTCTCAATTTGCTTGAAGGGTTTCCGCTGCATGTTCGAAGTGTTCCGAACTTTACCGATCTAGCCAGCGGACGAGTCCGGGTGGAAGACATCCAGGAGGTCGATATTGCCGACTTGCTGGGGCGTGACTCGGTTCCGGCTCAACCTGACCTGCTGGCCCGGTGTATCAAGGGCCGGGTAGTGATGGTGACTGGCGCTGGCGGGTCCATCGGCTCGGAGTTGTGCCGGCAGATTTTTGCCCTGGGTCCGACCACGCTGATTCTGTTCGAACATAGCGAGTTCAATCTCTACAGCATTCTTTCGGAGCTTGAGCAGCGCGGTAATAGGGAGTCGGTATCAGTGCGGCTGTTGCCGATTCTCGGATCAATCCGCCATCAGGATAAACTCCTTGATGTGATGAAAACATGGAAAGTCGAGACTGTTTATCATGCGGCAGCTTACAAACACGTGCCGATGGTAGAGCACAACATTGCCGAGGGCGTGCTGAATAATGTAATTGGTACACTCAACACTGCTCAGGCTGCCCTGCAGTCTGGTGTTTCAAATTTTGTGCTGATTTCTACTGATAAAGCCGTTCGTCCAACAAACATCATGGGCAGTACCAAGCGTCTTGCGGAATTGACGTTGCAAGCTCTGAGTCGCGAACTTGCCCCAGTTCTGTTCGGTGACAAGGCAAATGTTTCCCGAGTCAATAAAACCCGTTTCACCATGGTTCGTTTCGGTAACGTTTTAGGTTCGTCCGGTTCGGTGATTCCGTTGTTTCACAGCCAGATCAAGTCCGGCGGGCCGCTAACGGTCACTCATCCCAAGATAACCCGCTACTTCATGACCATTCCCGAAGCGGCACAGTTGGTCATTCAGGCAGGTTCTATGGGGCAGGGCGGTGATGTGTTCGTCCTCGACATGGGCGAGCCGGTGAAGATCGTAGAACTGGCAGAGAAAATGATTCATCTCTCGGGGTTGAGTATTCGTTCGGAGCGTAATCCGCAAGGTGACATTTCCATCGAGTTCACCGGCTTGCGTCCTGGCGAAAAGCTCTACGAAGAGTTGCTGATAGGCGACAATGTTGCTGCGACTCCGCATCCGATGATCATGACGGCCAATGAGGATCACCTGGCTTGGGACGTCTTGAAGTCACGGCTGGTTGAGTTGCTCGCGGCCGTCGAAACTGATGACTACTCCCGAGTCCGCCAACTCCTCCGAGAAACCGTCAGCGGCTACACCCCCGACGGCGAGATCGTTGACTGGATCTACCAGCAACGCCGTCTCGAACCCTGATTGTTTCACATTCTGTAACGTACGCATCTTTGACATGTGTTCCTCGTGACCTACTTTTGAGGAGCAGCTTCGGAAAAGCTGCTTTCTCAAATGATGATGGAGCGTCACTTTATGCGTACCGGTTACTTCTACTCGCTGATTTTTGCCCTGCTTACCAGCGCCTCTATTTTGGCGGTTGCCGCGCCGGCTGCAACGCCGGAAATGCCTAAGGCGCCGCTGGTGATGGAGGCGGTAGCCACTTCCTCGAAGGAAAAAATCGATCTCAACGACGCCGACGCGACGATCTTGCAGAAAGAGTTGTCCGGAGTTGGGGAGGCCAAGGCCAAGGCGATTGTTACATATCGCGAAACAAATGGGCCGTTCGCGTCAGTGGATGAATTGTTGGAAGTGAAAGGGATTGGCAAGGCGATCCTGGATCGCAATCGCGATAAGCTGGAAGTGAACTAAGCTAATTGTTCAACGCCAAGGGGCCGGTCATTGACCGGCCTTTTTGTTTTTCTGTTCGCGGGTTTGGCAGGGAAGGCGAAGGGGACGCTCGTCGGATAGCAAAAAATTACGGCTATCATATTAGTATTGGATTATGCCTATAATAATTTCCGTGCGATCTGCATCATCGAGATCCGGATAGCGATCCCTCAAGCATTTAAGGAGTACGGTCATGAATTCTTTTGCAGCCCAAGGTACGGCTCTTGTCACCGGTGCGTCGTCCGGTATCGGTGCGATTTACGCTGAGCGGTTGGCAGCGCGCGGGTTCGATTTGTTGTTGGTCGCCCGTGATCAGGAGCGGCTGGAGAGTGCCGCGAGCGAATTGCGCGAGGCGCATGGCGTTCAGGTCGAAGTGCTCAAGGCGGATCTGACACAGAAAGATGATGTGCTCAAACTTGAGCAGCGCCTGCGCAGTGATTCAAGCATCACCCTTTTGGTCAACAACGCTGGTGTTGCTGCCGACGGTCTTTTGGCCAATGCCGATCTGGATAAGCTGGAGCGTTTGATCCAGCTCAATATCACCACGGTCACCCGACTGGCCTCCGCCGCTGCCGCAAGTTTTGCCAAGGCAGGTCGCGGCACGATCATCAACATCGCCTCGGTGGTGGCGTTGTTCCCGGAACGTTTCAACGCCACTTACAGCGCCAGCAAGGCTTACGTGTTGAGCCTGACCCAATCGCTGAATGCCGAACTCGACGGTACCGGGGTCAAGGTGCAAGCGGTACTGCCCGGCGTTACCCGCACGGAAATCTGGGAACGCTCGGGTATTGACGCCAGCGGCATCCCGGCAGAAATGGTGATGGAGGCCGGCGAAATGGTCGATGCCGCGCTGGCAGGTCTGGATCAGGGCGAACTCATCACCATCCCTTCGTTGCCGGATGCGGGCGAATGGCAGGCGTTTGTGGCCGCGCGTCATGTGATGGCACCGAACCTGTCGCGCAGTTCGGCAGCGAGTCGTTACAAGTAAGCTTTTCTGAATCGGTCAGAGGTAAACGCGGTATGAATCAGCGTCGAGTAGTCGTCACGGGCATGGGCCTGGTTTCACCTTTGGGCAGCGGAGTCGAAGTTGTCTGGCAGCGCCTGCTGGCCGGGCGTTCGGGATTGCGCAGCTTGCCAGAAGCGGTGGTCGCTGATTTGCCGGCAAAAATCGGTGGGGCTGTGCCGTCTCTGGAGGATGACGCCGAGGCCGGGTTCGATCCGGATCGCGCCACGCCCCCCAAGGAACAGAAGAAGATGGACCGCTTCATCATGTTCGCCATGGAGGCTGCACGGCAGGCATTGGAGCAGGCCGGTTGGCATCCGGCGGAGGAAAAGGATCAGGAGCGCACCGCGACCATTATCGGTTCCGGTGTCGGCGGATTCGGTGCCATTGCCGACGCGGTACGCACAACCGACAGTCGTGGCCCGCGCCGGCTGTCGCCGTTCACCATTCCTTCCTTTCTGGTCAATCTGGCTGCCGGTCATGTATCGATCCAGCATGGTTTGAAAGGTCCATTGGGCGCTCCGGTGACAGCGTGCGCCGCCGGAGTTCAAGCGATTGGTGACGCCGCTCGATTGATCCGAGCCGGTGAGGCCGATATTGCCGTTTGCGGCGGGGCAGAGGCGGCGATTGATCGGGTCAGCCTTGCGGGTTTCGCAGCGGCGCGGGCGTTGTCCAGTGGCTATAACGACACACCTGAACGCGCCTCACGTCCATTTGATAGCGGTCGTGATGGTTTCGTGATGGGTGAGGGGGCCGGACTGCTGGTGATCGAGTCTCTGGAACACGCCTTGGCTCGCGGCGCGAAACCCTTGGCCGAACTGGTCGGTTACGGCACGACTGCCGATGCTTATCACCTGACGGCCGGGCCTGAAGATGGCAGTGGTGCGCGGAGGGCGATGGCGTTGGCAATGGCTCAGGCTGGCGTCACGCCCGATCAGATCCAGCATCTGAACGCTCACGCTACCTCCACGCCGGTCGGCGATCTAGGCGAGTTGGCAGCAATTAAAGCGCTGTTCGGTGTGCAGAATAAAATCGCCGTGACCTCGACCAAATCCGCCACGGGCCATTTGCTGGGCGCTGCGGGCGGGCTTGAAGCGATCTTCACGCTGTTGGCCATTCGTGATCAAGTGGTACCGCCCACCCTCAACTTCGACAATCCCGATCCTGCCAGCGAAGGGGTTGACATCGTCCATGGTCAGGCGCGCTCGATGCCGATCGAGTATGCATTGTCCAACGGGTTTGGCTTTGGTGGGGTGAATGCGAGCGTGCTGTTCAAACGCTGGCAGGGCTAATGTCGTCGGGAAACCAATGAAAAAGGTGGCTGGACCTCTGCGTCTATCAAACCGGCAGACAGGTTCAGTGCAGAGCTGAAAAACCAACCCCGCCAATCAGGCGGGGTTTTTGTCAGCGGTCTTGCGCTTCTTTAGCGTCCGCTTCGGCATTGCGCTCAGCAACACGTTTACGCTCTTCATCGGTCAGTTCGACCTTGTTGGCGGTGTCGCGCAACATCATCAATCCGCCAACGATCGAGCCGATTGCAACAACCAGAATCAACCAGGCATACCAAGGCATAACGGCTCTCCTTAAGGGCAGATCGACAGGCGAGGATTTCGCCGTGCGATGCTGCATACCACATTGGAGCGAAGCGACTTCGCAGTGGTTCCATTCTAGGCCTGTTATGCCCGGTGTACCCGAAGTCCCTTAATGCCCGGTCAACATCGCATCGGCTGGCGCGTTGGCACGCAACTGTCCGGTGAGCAGAAAGTAGCCGAAACCCACCGCCATAAAGCCGAGGAAAATCAGTCCGATCAGCGCGTTGAACCACGCCATGGCCACCAGGCACACCACCGCGAGCACCAGTGCGATCATTGGCACCAGCGGATAGCATGGCGCGCGAAAGGTGCGCTCCAGATTCGGCTCGGATTTACGCAGTTTGAACAGGCTAAGCATGCTCATGATGTACATCACGATGGCGCCGAATACGGCCATGGTGATCATCGCCGCCGTGAGGGTCATGCCGCCGAGGTTGATCAGGCCGTCGCTGTAGATCGCGGCGATGCCAATGATGCCGCCGACAATGATGGCGCGGTGCGGGGTCTGGAAACGCGACAGTTTGGCTAGTGAAGCAGGCAGATAACCGGCGCGGGCAAGGGCGAAGAACTGGCGCGAGTAGCCGAGGATGATCCCGTGGAAAATCGCCACCAGCCCGAACAGGCCGATCCACACCAGCATGTGCAGCCAACCGGAATTGTCGCCGACCACCGCTTTCATCGCTTGCGGCAGCGGGTCGTTGATGTTCGCCAGCGTGCGCCAGTCACCCACGCCACCCGCGAAGAACATCACGCCCATGGCCAATAACACCAGGGTCAGGATGCCGCTGATGTACGCCTTGGGAATCGTGCGTTTCGGGTCCTTGGCTTCTTCGGCAGCCATCGCCGCGCCTTCGATGGCGAGGAAGAACCAGATCGCGAACGGGATGGCAGCGAACATGCCGGCAATCGCGGGCGCACCAAACACATCCGAGCCGGCCCAGCCATTGAGCGCGAAATTACTGAAGCTGAACGCTGGCGCGACCACGCCCATGAACACCAGCAGTTCGGCGACGGCCAGTACGCAGACGATCAGTTCGAAGGTCGCTGCCAGCTTCACGCCGAGAATGTTCAACCCCATAAAGACGATATACGCACCAACCGCCGCGTGTTTCGGATCGAGCGCCGGAAACTGCACATTCAGGTAGGCGCCGATGGCCAAGGCAATTGCCGGCGGCGCGAAGACGAATTCGATCAGCGTCGCCAGCCCGGCGATCAATCCACCTTTTTCGCCGAAGGCACGGCGGCTATAGGCAAACGGTCCGCCCGCGTGGGGAATCGCAGTGGTCAGTTCGGTGAAGCTGAAGATGAAGCAGGTGTACATGGTCGCGACCATGAACGAGGTCACCAGAAAGCCCAGTGTCCCGGCGACGCCCCAGCCATAACTCCAGCCGAAGTATTCGCCGGAAATCACCAGCCCGACGGCAATGCCCCACAGGTGCAGGGTGCCCAGCGTGGGTTTGAGTTGTGTGTTCATGTGTTTGCTCCCTGAACGGTTTGGAAAGCTCGGGGGAGGGTGTGTGCAGTGGGCGTGCCATTGCGCCGGAACATGTCGCAATAGGCTGAAAGCTGTCGTTATCCAAGATGTTCATTACTGATGGGCACATTTTTGTGCGCCAGTTGGGTGCGGTGTCGTTTGTGCTGCCGTCATCGCGGGCAAGCCCGCTCCCACAGGTTTTTGCGTCGTCCGCAGAGTTTGATTCCAGCGCGAAACCTGTGGGAGCCGGGCTTGCCCGCGATGAGGCCTGCCCAGACGCCACAAAACAGCGCTGTAACGAACGCATAAACCCACTCTTTACGCTTTCTTTATGCCCAGCCAACCCCCTCGCTCTCGTTCCTTTACAGCCTCCTTTCCGACAATGCCTGCACACACGGCAATACGCCGTAACACGGAGATCTTCCATGAGCGTTCTGGACGGGGTGTCACTGTTTTTGGCAGTGGGGCTGTTCACTTATCTGTTGGTTGCGCTGTTGCGCGCGGATCGGAACTAGGAGCGGCTATGCACAGTTATGACTATTGGCTGATCCTCGCGTTTTTCGCGGTGGTCTTGCTGCCGGCGCCGTTTCTCGGGCGCTTCTACTACAAAGTGATGGAAGGCCAGCGCACCTGGTTGACGCCGATTCTTGGCCCGGTCGAGCGCGGCTGTTTTCGCGTGGCCGGGGTCAATCCGCAGGATGAACAGAGCTGGCAGAAGTACGCGCTGGCGCTGCTGGCGTTCAACCTGGCCGGTTTCCTTGTGCTGTTCTCGCTCCTGTTGTTCCAGGATCATCTGCCGCTGAACCCGCAGAACCTGCCGGGCATGGAATGGACGCAAGCGTTCAACACCGCGGTCAGTTTCATGACCAATACCAACTGGCAGTCCTACAGCGGCGAAGCGTCTCTGAGCTACCTGAGTCAGATGGTTGGCCTGACCGTGCAGAACTTCGTCAGCGCCGCCACCGGCCTGGCCGTGCTGGTGGCGCTGTGCCGTGGTATCGGTCGCAAGTCGGCGAAAACCCTCGGCAACTTCTGGGTCGACATGACCCGCGCCACCCTCTACGGCCTGCTGCCACTGTGCCTGCTGCTGGCGCTGTTTCTGGTCTGGCAAGGCGTGCCGCAGACTTTCGCGCATTACGTGAATGCGGTGACCCTGCAAGGCGTTGATCAAGTGATCCCGCTCGGCCCGGCCGCCAGCCAGATTGCGATCAAGCAACTGGGCACCAACGGTGGCGGTTTCTTCGGCGTCAACTCGGCGCACCCGTTCGAGAACCCGAGCGCCTGGAGCAACTTGTTCGAGGTGTCTTCGATCATTTTGATTCCGGCAGCGCTGGTCTTTACCTTCGGCCACTACGTCAAAGACCTGCGTCAGAGCCGCGCGATCATCGCCTGCATGCTCGCTCTGTTTCTGATCGGCGGCGCGACTTCGCTGTGGGCCGAGTACCAACCCAATCCTGCGCTGAACAACGTCGCCGTCGAACAGACCGCACCGCTCGAAGGCAAGGAAGCGCGCTTTGGCACCACCGCCACGGTGCTGTGGTCGGTAACCACCACCGCCGCGTCGAACGGTTCGGTCAACGGTATGCATGACAGTCTCAACCCGCTCAGCGGCATGGTTGCGCTGGTCAACATGATGGTCGGCGAAGTGATCTTCGGCGGTGTCGGTGCGGGTCTCTACGGCATGTTGCTCAACGTGCTGATCGCGGTGTTCCTCGCCGGCCTGATGATTGGCCGCACACCGGAATATCTGGGTAAAAAACTCCAGGCGCGCGAAGTGCAGTTGTTGGTGGTCACGTTGCTGGTGATGCCGATTGGCGTGCTGGTGCTCGGTGCGATTGCCGCGAGCCTGCCAGGTCCGGTGGCCGCAGTGACGAACCCCGGGCCACACGGTTTCAGCCAGTTGCTCTACGCCTACACCTCGGCCAGCGCGAACAACGGTTCGGCGTTCGCAGGCTTCGGTGCCAACACCCCGTATCACAACCTGATGCTGGGCTTCGGCATGTTGCTCGGCCGCTTCGGTTACATCCTCCCGGTGCTGGCACTGGCTGGCAGCCTGGCGATGAAGAAGACCGCACCGATTAGCCAGAACAGCTTCCCGACTCATGGCCTGCTGTTCGTGACCCTGTTGACCGTGACCATTTTGCTGGTGGGCGGCCTGACCTTCTTGCCGACCCTCGCATTGGGCCCAATCGCCGAACATTTGAGCATGGCTGCCTTTGGTATAGGGAGCTGAGGAGTCAATGATGAATATGCCCGCAATCAAACCCGTTGCCGTCAAAGCACCGGAACAAGCGAAAACCGCGATCTCGGCCCTGTGGCGCCCGGCGCTGGTGCAAGCCTTTGTCAAGCTCGACCCTCGGCAGTTGGCGCGTTCGCCGGTGATGCTGGTGGTCGAACTGACCGCCATTTTCACCACCGTGCTGTGCTTCATTCCAGACAGTCAGGTGCCGACCTTCGTTGCCGCGCAGATCGCCCTGTGGCTGTGGTTCACCGTGCTGTTCGCCAACTTCGCCGAAGCCTTGGCTGAAGGTCGCGGCAAGGCCCGCGCCGACAGCCTCAAGGCCGGCAGCGAAGGCCTCAGCGCCCGGCGCAAACAGGCCGATGGCAGCTTTCAGGTCGTCCCGGCCACCAGCCTGCGCAAAGGCGATGTGGTGCGCGTCGATGCGGGGGAGATGATCCCCGGCGACGGCGAAGTCATCGAAGGGATCGCCGCAGTCAACGAAGCGGCAATTACCGGTGAATCGGCCCCGGTGATTCGCGAGTCCGGCGGCGACCGCTCAGCCGTCACCGGCAACACTCGATTGGTGTCCGACTGGCTGCTGGTGGAGATCACCGCCAACCCCGGTGAATCGACCCTCGACCGCATGATCGCACTGGTCGAAGGCGCCAAGCGCCAGAAGACGCCGAACGAAGTGGCGTTGGACATCCTGCTGATCGGCCTCACCCTGATCTTCCTGTTGGTGGTGGTGACCCTACAGCCGTTCGCTCACTTCGCCCACGGCAGCCTGCCACTGGTGTTCCTGGTGGCGCTGCTGGTCACATTGATTCCGACCACCATCGGCGGTTTGCTCTCGGCCATCGGTATCGCCGGGATGGATCGTCTGGTGCGGTTGAACGTGATCGCCAAGTCCGGCCGAGCAGTCGAAGCGGCAGGCGATGTGCATGTGCTGCTGCTCGACAAGACCGGCACCATCACCTTCGGCAACCGTCGTTGCAGCGCGGTGTATGCAGCGCCAGGCGTCAGTGCTCGCGATCTGGCCGAAGGCGCACTGTTCGCCTCGTTGGCGGACGAAACCGCCGAAGGCAAGTCCATCGTTGAGTACCTGCGTGGCCTGCATCCGCAGCCTGAGCCGGCCCCGGAAACCCTGACCGCCGTGCCGTTCAGCGCCGAAACCCGCTTGTCCGGTGTCGATTATCAGGGCCGCGTGTATCGCAAAGGTGCGGTCGATTCGCTGCTGAGTTTCCTCGGGCAACAACGCTCCGATCTGGCCCCGGCCCTGTCGCGGGAAATCGACAAGATCGCCCAGAGCGGCGGTACGCCGTTGCTGGTTTGCGTCGACGGCAGGCTGCTTGGCGCGATCCATCTCAAGGACGTGGTCAAGCCGGGCATTCGCGAGCGCTTTGCCGAACTGCGCAAGTTGGGCATTCGCACGGTCATGGTCACCGGTGATAACCCGCTGACCGCTGCGGCCATCGCGGCTGAAGCGGGCGTTGATGACGTGCTTGCCGAAGCCACCCCGGAGAAAAAACTGGCGCGTATTCGTCACGAGCAGAACGACGGTCGTCTGGTCGCGATGTGCGGCGACGGCGCCAACGACGCCCCGGCACTGGCGCAGGCTGACGTGGGAATGGCGATGAACGACGGTACGCAAGCGGCGCGGGAAGCGGCCAACATGGTCGATCTCGACAGCGACCCGACCAAGCTCTTGGACGTGGTGCAGATCGGCAAGGAATTGCTGGTGACACGCGGTGCGCTGACGACCTTTTCCATCGCCAATGACGTGGCCAAGTACTTCGCGATTCTGCCGGCGCTGTTCGCCTCGATTTATCCGCAACTGGGCGTGCTGAACATCATGCACCTGACCAGCCCGCAGAGCGCGATTCTGTCGGCCATTGTGTTTAACGCCTTGATCATTGTGGTGCTGATTCCGCTGGCATTGCGTGGCGTTCGTGTGCAGGCGGCGAGTGCGGCGGCGTTGCTGCGGCGCAATCTGTTGATCTATGGATTGGGCGGGATTGTGGTGCCGTTTGTGGCGATCAAAGCCATCGACATGTTGCTCACGGCGTTGCATCTGGTTTGACGCCATAGCGAGCAGGCTCGCTCATACATTTGAAGTGCGTTCCCCTGTGGGAGCCAGCCTGCTGGCGATGAACTCGACACGGTCCAACTGATTAACGCGGTATCTGCTTTTTGAATTCGAGGATTTTGAAATGTCCACAATGATACGTCCGGCCCTGAGCCTGCTGGTGCTGATGACCCTGGTCACTGGCGTTGCCTATCCACTGGTGGTGACCGGTGTCGCGCACGTTGCGTTCCCCGATCAGGCCAACGGCAGTCTGGTACACGACGCTGAAGGCAAAGTCCGTGGCTCGTCACTGATTGCCCAGGATTTTGTTGGCGATGCCTGGTTTCATCCGCGTCCTTCGGCGGGTGCGTTTGCGACGGTTTCCAGCAGCGCAAGCAACCTGGCCCCGAGCAATCCGGCACTCGCCAGCCGGGTGATCGACGACGCCAACAAGCTGCAAGTTCCAGGGCAAGGCCCGGTGCCGCTGGCGCTGCTGACCACCTCCGGCAGCGGCCTCGATCCGCACTTGCCACCGGCGGCAATTGCCTATCAACTGGCGCGTGTCGCGGCAGCACGCAACCTGCCGGTAGCGACCGTGCAGCAACTGCTCGATGCGCACATCGAACAGCCGCTGGTGGGGTCGCCGGTGGTGAACGTGCTGGAATTGAACATGGCACTGGAAAAACTCTGAACCGGCGGCGCGGCCATTCGCGAGCAGGCTCGCTCCCACAAGTGCAACACTGAACCTGTGGGAGCGGGCTTGCTCGCGAAGAGGCCACAACAGTCACCGCATAACTATCAGGAAGAGAGAGCATCAAGCATGAGTGACTCCGGCCGCGCCGACGCGCTGTTAGCAGATCTGCCCCGCGACGGCCGTGGCCGGCTCAAGGTTTTCCTCGGCGCCGCCCCCGGCGTTGGCAAGACCTACGCCATGCTCCAGGCCGCCCACACCCAACTGCGCCAAGGCGTGAAAGTCATTGCCGGTGTCGTCGAGACCCACGGTCGCGCTGAAACCGAAGCGCTGCTCGGCGGGCTGCCGCAGCAACCGTTGGTGCGCTCGGAATACCGTGGCGTGATGCTCGAAGAAATGGACCTCGATGGCCTGCTTGCGGCCAAACCGAAACTGGTGCTGGTCGATGAACTGGCCCACAGCAACGCCCCTGGCAGCCGTCATACCAAACGCTGGCAAGACATTCAGGAACTGCTCGCCGCCGGCATCGACGTGTTCACCACGGTCAACGTCCAGCACCTGGAAAGCCTCAACGATCAAGTGCGCGGCATCACCGGCGTGCAGGTGCGCGAAACCTTGCCGGACTGGGTACTGCAAGAGGCCTATGAACTGCTGCTGATCGACTTGCCGCCGCGTGAGTTGCTCGAACGTCTGCGCGAAGGCAAGGTCTACGTGCCGGAGCAGGCGCGGGCCGCCATCGATGCATTTTTCACCCAGACCAACCTCACCGCGTTGCGCGAATTGGCCATGCAAACCGCTGCGGCGCAAGTCGATAACGATCTTGCCCAAGGCTATCGCCAACTCGGCCAGGCCGCCCCGGCGGTTCGCGGTCGTTTGCTGGTGGGCGTCGATGGCGATACGCAGGCTGAACGCTTGGTGCGTCACGCCAGTCGGGTCGCGCAACGTCGGCATTTGCCGTGGAGTCTGGTGCACATCGACAACGGCGGTGTGCGCGACGAGCAATCGCGCTTGCGCCTGCAAAGTGCTCAGCAGTTGGCCGAACGCCTGGGCGGTGAGGTGGTGTTGCTGCGTGCCGGTGAGGTGGCGAAAACCCTGATCCAGCATGCCGCCGAGCGGCGTGCGAGTCTGTTGCTGGTTGGCCAGTCCCGCCCGCGTCTGCGTCGTCGCTTGTTTGGTGGAGGACTGGCCGCCCGGTTGTTGCGTCAGGCCCCTGGCCTGGAAATCAACGTCCTCGACAGCGATCAGCAACAGCATCAACCACGCTTGCGATCAGCGCCGACATGGGTCTGGTTCGACTATGCGCTGGCGCTGTTGGCGACGGTGTTGGCCAGTGCCTTGGCGTGGGCGGTGTCGAGTGTGTTGGCGCTGCCGAACATCTCGCTGGTGTTCCTCGCGGCGGTGTTGTTGGTGGCAGTGCGCAGCAGCCTTGGCCCGGCGCTGGCCTGTGCGGCGCTGTCGTTTCTGACCTATGACTTTCTATTCATACCGCCGAATTTCTCTTTCAGTATTCAGCGTGAAGAAGACGTCCTGACGTTGCTGTTCTTCCTGTTGATGGCGGCGCTCACCGGCAACCTCGCGGCGCGTCAGCGTCGACAGTTGCAGGCGTTGCGCGACACTCAGGAAGAGACCAGCGAGCTGCTCGACCTGTCGCGCAAACTGACCGCCGCCACCGATCGCCAAGCGGTGGTTAACGCCGCCGCGCAGCACCTCAATGGCTGGAGCGATTTGCAACTGTGCCTGCTCAATCGCAACGGGCAGGGCGTCTGGAAAGTCGAAACCGGCGCCCCGCTCGAATTGACTGAGTCCGAACGCGCTGCCGCCGATTGGGCCTGGCAGCACGATCAACCGGCCGGCATGGGCACTGGCACCTTGCCGCTCGGGCGCTGGTGGTGGTGGCCGCTTTCCGTCGAGGACGGCCCCTTGGCGTTGCTCGGTGTCTGCGCCAAAGAAGGCCAAACGTTGAGCGGGCAGCGGCGGCGCTTGCTGACGGCGTTGAGTCAACCGCTGGCGCAAGCGTTGGCCCGGGCGCAATTGGCCGACGATCTTGAAGCGGCGCGCTTGCACGGCGAAACCGAACAATTGCGCAGTGCGCTGCTGGCCTCGGTGTCCCACGACCTGCGCACGCCGCTGACGTCCATGCGCGGCAGCATCGACAGCCTGCTGGCACTGGGCGAAGCGATCCCGCTGGAGGATCGCCGCGAACTGCTCGAAGGCACTCGCGATGAAGCCGAACGCCTCGACCGCTACATCCAGAACCTGCTGGACATGACGCGTCTGGGCCATGGTGCGTTGAAACTGGCGCGGGACTGGGTGTCGCCGGCCGACATCGTCGGCAGTTCGCTCAATCGTCTGCGCGCCGTGCTGGCGCCGTTGCAGGTCAGTACCGATGTGCCGTCCGAGTTGCCGCTACTGTTTGTGCATGCCGCGCTGATCGAGCAGGCACTGGTCAATGTGCTGGAAAACGCCGCACGGTTCTCGCCAAGCCACGGTCGCTTGCAACTGAGTGCGGGGGCGAATGACGACGAGATTTTCTTCTCGGTCAGCGATGAAGGGCCGGGTATTCCCGAAGACGAGCGGGCGAAGATTTTCGACATGTTCTACACCGCCGCCCGCGGTGATCGGGGCGGGCAGGGCACCGGTCTGGGGTTGGCGATTTGTCAGGGCATGGTCGGCGCTCATGGCGGGCGCATCAGCGTTGCCGACGGTATCGATGGACGCGGCACCTGCATCACCTTGCACCTGCCGCTGCAGACGCAACCGGGGATGGACAGTGAAGCCTGAATCCGACTGCGCTACTCTCTCGCCAATCCTTTGTGTTGATGTGAATTCATGAGCCAGACCGCGACCATTTTGGTCATCGACGACGAACCGCAGATCCGCAAATTCCTGCGCATCAGCCTGGCTTCCCAAGGCTACAAAGTGCTGGAGGCCGGCACCGGCGCCGAGGGGTTGGCGCAGGCGGCGCTGAACAAACCCGATCTGCTGGTGCTCGACCTCGGCCTGCCGGACATGGACGGCCAGCAAGTGCTGTGCGAGTTTCGTGAGTGGGCGACGACGCCGGTGCTGGTGCTGTCGGTGCGCGCCAGTGAAGGGCAGAAAGTCCAGGCGCTGGATGGTGGCGCCAATGACTACGTGACCAAGCCGTTCGGCATTCAGGAGTTTCTCGCCCGGGTGCGTGCATTGTTGCGTCAGGCGCCAGCGGGAGAGGTGCAGCAGGCCGCGCTGAGTTTCGGCCCGCTGACGGTGGATCTGGCCTACCGGCGCGTATTGCTCGACGGCGTCGAAGTGGCGCTGACCCGCAAGGAATACGCAGTGCTGGCGCAACTGGCGCGGCATCCGGGGCGGGTGATCACCCAGCAGCAATTGCTCAAGGATATCTGGGGGCCGACGCACACCGAGGACAGTCATTATCTGCGGATTGTCGTCGGGCATTTACGCCAGAAACTGGCAGATGATCCGACGCGGCCGCGGTTTATCGTGACGGAGGCGGGAGTGGGTTATCGGTTGCTGGAGCGGGAGGGCTCAATCGCTAGTGAAGGTTGCTGAGTAAAAGCTGAGCGTATTCTCCCCTATGCCATTCATCGGGACTGTCATTTCTATCAGGTGCCAATTGTCCATTGCCGGTTGTAGGTTCTTCTTGTCGAACTCGCCACACTCAAACCGTGTGCGAATCGGTGATGAACTCAACCAGCGTACAGCGGAGCACCTATGGACGGCCTAAAAAAATTTGAAATGGATGAATCTGATGCTTCCATAACAGGATCAGCTCATTCTTTGCAGGCTCATTCTGGTTTGATGCCTCAAGCATCTCCGGATACGATTTTTCAGCGCAAGCCTACCGGCGGCAAAGAACCGTACACCTACAAGGTTGGCGACCCACGCATTGCACATGTTGATGATCAGGGTCTTGTCACCGCACTCAGCGCGGGTCAGGTCAGAGTGACGGCTTCAGATGCGACAGGGCAGGAGAAAAGCTACGTTTTGAGCATTCCTAACGGTTATCGCTATTTCTCTTTTGGCGCGGGGCGATTGAGCAACTTACAAAGCGATGCGAACCGCGAAAGAGTCAGGTTGGCAGATATCAATGAGTTGAGGATTCTTCATCAGCGCTTTGGCTATGCGTGGCCGTTGAACGATGGGCAGTTCTGGTCGACGACGGGATCTGCTGATAAGCCAGAGCCTGCGCCTCCATATCCCATTGAAACGGGGAACAATGTGTACACGAAAAACATGAAAACCGGTGTCGAGCAGACAAATGACACGGGTCAT
Organism: Pseudomonas sp. NPDC087615; assembly: GCF_044743445.1. Lineage (NCBI taxonomy): Bacteria > Pseudomonadati > Pseudomonadota > Gammaproteobacteria > Pseudomonadales > Pseudomonadaceae > Pseudomonas > Pseudomonas sp. NPDC087615. The sequence continues at coordinate 31,187 of NZ_JBIUWM010000006.1, forward strand.
GTTTTTGATTCCCTGGGCAGAAACCTGTAACGGTTTGCTTTCGGTGAGTGAACGCTGTTCAGGGAGCTGGTAACCAGTCCCCTGAACCATGCATTGCAGCTGCGTCGGTGCGCTCATCCCTGCTCGCTGTCATATCGATCCAGCGTATCCCGAGCAATTTCTCTGCCCAGTGCGATCAACTCCGGCGCTTTGTAGAACTCGAAAAACCGGCAAACCCGCTTCGGTACGTTGATCAGGATATCCGGTGGGTACCCGGCGATCTTGTACTGCGCCAGCGAGGTCTGCATCACCTCGAAGCTCTGGTTGATCAAGTCCAGCAATGATGCTGGCCCGACGTTATCGATGATGAACGAGCCGGTCGCGGATTTCGGTGCGCCTTCGCGTTCGGGGGCGGCAGCGGGTTGTTGGGCTTCGGGTTCGACACCTTCGAGCCACGGATTGATGTCCGCCGCTTCGGCCCTCAGGGCTTCCTGTTCCAGGCGCAGTAATTGCTCGGCCTGGGTGCGACGGAACGGCATCTTCGACCCCAGCGAACTGATCAAGCTGTCGAAGCGCGAGCGAAACGCCGGCGGACGCTGGATCACCGGCAATTTGTAATGCCGCTGGTTGGTCGAGTTGAGATTGACCGCGATGATCAGATCACAGTGGCTGGACACCACCGGCACGATCGGCAGCGGATTGAGAATCCCGCCATCCACCAGCATGCGGTTGCCCTGCATCACTGGGGTGAACAGGCTGGGAATCGCCGCTGAGGCGCGCATGGCCTGGTGAAGGCAGCCTTCCTGGAACCAGATTTCCTGTTGATTGGTGAGGTCGGCGGCGACGGCGGTGTAGGGAATGCGCAGGTCTTCGATGTTGATTTCGCCGACGATCTTGCGGATCTGGCCGAAGACTTTCTCGCCACGAATCGCTCCCAGCCGAAAACTCACATCCACGAGCCGCAGCACGTCGAGGTAATCCAGGCTTTCGATCCAGTTGCGATATTCGTCGAGTTTGCCGGCGGCGTAGATCCCGCCGACCACGGCACCCATCGAACACCCGGCAATGCAGGCGATTTCGTAGCCGCGCTTCTCGATTTCTTCAATGACGCCGATATGGGCATAGCCCCGGGCACCACCGGAGCCCAGTACGAGTGCGACACGCTTTTTCATCAAACTTCCTCCGGACAGGGGGCCACAATGCACTCATCGAGCGGGCGGCTCAATCGCCAAGGTCGTTCAGTGCGCCGGGAGCGTCGTTTTTTACGGCGGTGTGCCCCTCTGGCGCTATCCTCTTCATCCGCGCGGTTTCATATGCCGGTAAGGCACTTTTTCGCTGCCTGACCGTCTTAACTGCACGACTGTTGACCTAACGTTGAGGTGTGAGTGATGAAAGCCTGGATCTGTGTTCCGTTGATTGCTTTGGCATTGGCCGGTTGCGCCGGTAAAACCGCTTACCGCGACAGTTGCGGCAGCCAGCTCGACACCGCATGGCATGAGCTGGACTTGGCCAAGGCCGAAGGCTTTGCCGGTACCGTCAGTTACTCCAAAGCCCTGTCGCTGCTGACGGCGGCCAAGACCCAACAACAATTCGAGGGTTTTGAGGGTTGCAGCAAGAAAGCCGAGAAGGCCCGTTTCTACATTCGCGAATCCCGCGCCGGGCGCTAAGCTGCTGACATAGCGCAGGGAGGTGGTTTTGCCATGTCGGCAGGCGCTTCCCCCGAGCCATTTGAATCAGGAGCAAGTGATGTCAGCGTTGGTTGGCCGGTTGGTGGCCCATGTTCTGAGCCTGGAAGTGCGACTGCTGGCCTGTCAGGCGCGGTTGACTGCGCGGACCGATCCCGAGGCGTTACACGATTTGCGCACGACGGTGCGCCGCTTGCGCAGTCTGTTGCGACCCTTGCGTGGCTTGCCGGGTGTCGAGCAACTTGAGGGCGCTGCCTCGGCCGTCGGTCAATTGACCACTCCGTGGCGCGACCGCGAGGTGTTGGCGGCGTACTTGCTCCAGCACGATCAACCCGAAGCCGCGCAACGGCGCATGGCACAGATGGCCGAGGCCTATCCGACGCTGGCGGCGAGCAGCGAGGTGGCTTCGCTGCTGATGATTCTCGACGCGTTCCCGCGTTTTCTGCGTGCGTCCCAGCGTCAGGGGTTGCTCAAGGGGCTGGAAAAGCGCATCGAAAAACGCCTCGGCAAGCAATGGGAAAAACTCGATGAGGCGCTGCACGATCCGGCCCACGACCGTCATCGCTTGCGCTTGCTGATCAAGCGTGTGCGCTATGGCATCGAAGCCTACCCTGAACTGGACCGTTTGCCGCAAGCGGCGCTGGCGCGATTGAAGTCGGCGCAAGGCGCCTTGGGCGATTGGCACGATTGCTGGCAGTGGCTGGCAAAAGCCGAACAGGAAGCGGATCTGCAGCCCTGCGTCGCGACGTGGCGGGCGACCATGATCAAAGCCGAAAGCAAGGCCGATCGCGTACTCGAAAAACTCAGTTCAACCTGCTTCAAATAATCCTCAGTCCTAAATACATCCACTTTGGGAGTGGGCTTCATCATGTCCGAGATGTCAGTCTATTTGACCGGAATAGACGCTGCGGCGCTCTGCCTGGCTGGTTAAGATCCCTGCATTCACTTTTCGTTTTCTGAGGTTGCCATGCGCTTTTGCGATTTGCTCGAAGCGGTCCGCCGCGAACCGGAACTGACCATCCCAGCCGAATGGGCGCAGGGCCGCGCCAGTTTCGGTGGTCTGGTTGCCGCGCTGCAATACGAAGCCATGCGCGCAAAGGTGCCTGCCGATCGCCCGGTGCGTTCGTTGGCGATCACGTTTGTTGGTCCGGTCGAGCCCGAAGTACCGGTGACTTTTCAAGTCGATGTGCTGCGCGAAGGTAAAGCCGTCAGCCAGGTGTTGGGCCGGGCCATGCAGAACGGTCAGGTGGTGACGCTGGTGCAAGGCAGCTTCGGCGCCTCGCGAGCATCGCAAGTGGCCGTGCCAGCCCTTCCTGCCCCAGAGATGAAGCCTTTGGACGACTGCCAGGAACTGCCGTACATCAAAGGTGTGACCCCTGAGTTCATGCGCCATCTGGCGATGCGCTGGAGTGTGGGTGGCCTGCCATTCACGGGCAATCCATCGCGAGACATGGGCGGTTGGGTGCGTTTGCGTGGCGATGTGAAGGACGAACCTGTCACTGAATCGCACATTCTGGCGCTGGTGGACGCGTGGCCGCCGTCATTGTTACCGCACCTGAAGACAGTGGCGGCGGGCAGTACGCTGACCTGGACCGTCGAATTCGTGCAGCCGTTGCGCGATGTGAACACGCTGGACTGGTGCAAATATCGGGTGGAAACCGAGTACGCCGCCGACGGTTACGGGCATGCCGCCGCCAAGCTCTGGAGTGCTGAAGGGGAACTGATCGCGATGAGCCGCCAGACCGTCACGATTTTTGCCTGAAGCCCGCAACGCGGGCTTACGCCTCCAGGCTGTGGTTACGGCGCTGCAAACCCAGTGCCGCAACGACACCAACCACGCCAATGGCCACGCTGGCCAAGCTCAGGCTGAACACCCCGGACACGATCAAAAGAAACGCAACGATAAACAAAGGTACGGCAATCAGTTGCAGCGCCTGGTGGGTCGACTGCTGCTGATTGGTCGGGTACGCGCGCCATTGCCACGCGGGAAGGTTGGGATGACGTTTGCCCATGTTTACTACTCCTCGATCCATGTTGAACACATGGGTTGAAGCATAGGCCTGAGTGGGAAGGGCGGCGAATCAAGGTTGGCTATGGACACGATAGGGACGACGCTGGGATGCGATGTTGGTTGATCTGACGCCTTCGCGAGCAAACCCGCTCCCGCAGGGAACTGTGTCGTTCACAAGTTCAATGTGGAAGCGAGCTTGCTCGCGAAGAAGCCCTCAGAGTTTCAACTGCCCAATCGCCTTGCTCAGCTCTCCAGCCAATTTCGCCAACTCATTACTGGTCGTCGCTGAATCCACGGTCTGCTGCACGGTGTTTTCGGTCACATCACGGATGCTGACCACTGCGCGATTCATGTCCTCGGCCACTTGGCTCTGTTGCTCCGCCGCCACGGCGATCTGCGTATTGCTTTCACGCATCTGCGCCACTGCGCCGGTGATATGCGCCAGTGCTTCGCCAGCCTCCTGCGCTTGCTGCACACAGTCGTCGGCCTTGTACGAACTCTCCTGCATGAAATCCACCGCATCGCGCGTGCCGGCCTGCAAAGCGCAAACCATGCTGGTGATCTCGTCGGTCGAGGTCTGCACCCGTTTGGCGAGGTTGCGAACTTCATCGGCGACCACGGCAAAACCACGGCCCATTTCGCCGGCCCGGGCGGCCTCAATGGCGGCATTGAGCGCCAGCAGATTGGTTTGCTCGGCGATGCTGTGAATCACGCTGACCACGCCGTTGATCTTTTGACTGTCCTCGGCCAGGCGCTGGATCATCTCGGCGGTCTGTTGTACACCGCTGGACAGACCGGCAATCGAATGCTGCACCCGCGCAACCACTTGCTGACCACTACCAGCCAGGCCGTCGGCGGTCTGCGACAGATCGCGAGTGGCGCCTGCGTGCTGGGCGATGTGATAAACCGTGGCAGTCATCTCGTTGATCGCGGTGGCAGCCTGATCGGTTTCGCTTTGCTGGCCGAGCATGCCGTGGCGCACTTCGTTCATGCTCGACGCCAGACGCGCAGCGCCGACATCCAGTTGCTGCGCAGTGTTGGCAACGGTGGTGACGACGCGCTGATAACCGGCCTGCATCGCGTTGAACGCGTTGGCCATCTGCCCGACCTCATCCTTTCCGGCCAGCGGTACACGGGCTGAAAGATCGCCGCTTTTCTCGACGTGCAACATCACGTCTTTCAACGTGTTGAGCTGGCTGAGCAGGAAGCGGATCAGCAACTGCGAAGCGCCGAGCATCGCCAGCATCAGGATGAACACCGCCACGGCATAGTTGGCGAAGCGCTCGCCGAACACTTGCGTCAGGCTTGGGCCGTAGGCGATGACTGCTATTTGCTGGCCGTCGGCACGGCTGAACACTTCGGCGCCCATCAACGGGTTGTCGCCGAACAGTGGCAGGTGGTTGATCTCGTTCCAGCCGTTGTTGTCGGTGATCTCCAGCAGTGGTTGGTCATTGAGACGTGGGGCTTCGCCGCGTTTAAACGTCAGCACCTGATCAGTCTTGGGCAGCGCCTGCCCGGCCGGCCAGGCCTTGAGCAGTTGCGCCTGGGCTTGCGCCGACGCTTGCGACGCGTGACTGCGGGCCTGCTGTTCGAGTTGCACGGCGTACAACACCAGCAGCAGGGTGGTGACAAAGGCGACCGCGTTGACCGCCCAGAATTTGTATTTCAGCGAGATATTGCTAAGCCAGGCACCCATGGAGGTTTTCTCTGATAGCGGAAACAGCATTGGCAAGGTGCCAGCATTGTGCCGCTATGCAGCTCTGCAGATCTTGATGTGCGTCAACAGCCGATGCTGTCCGGCTGTACTCGCAAAAGCGTTGTGTCAGTCGCTATTTATTTATCTGACTCAGCGCTTTCGCGAGCAAGCCCGCTCCCACAATGGTTGTTATGTGTGTCAGGGGAGGGAGGGGAGGTTGAAGAATGCCCGGGCACAAGCGGTCGAGTGCGCGGCGAGATCTTCCTCGGTTTCACTCCGATGCAACGCCACTTCGCGCAGCACTTCGCTCAGGTACGCTGGTTCATTGCGGCCATTCTTCGGTTTCGGGCGCAGGGTGCGCGGTAGCAAGTAAGGCGCATCGCTTTCCAGCATCAGCCGGCCGCGCTTGATCTCTTTGACTAATGGATGCAAGTGCGTGCCCCGGCGCTCGTCGCAAATCCAGCCCGTGATGCCGATATGCAGATCCAGATCGAGGTAGCTGTACAACGCCTTTTGCTCGCCGGTAAAGCAATGCACCACGGCCGCAGGTAGTTGATCGCGGAAGTCTTTGAGTATCTCCAGCAGGCGCACACTGGCGTCGCGTTCATGCAGGAATACCGGCAATTGCAGCTCAACGGCCATTGCCAGATGTTCTTCGAGGACTTTTTCCTGTTGGGTGCGCGGTGAGAAATCGCGGTTGAAATCCAGCCCGCATTCGCCCACGGCGACCACGTTGTCTTCTTTGAGCAGGCTGCGCAGGCGCCGGGCGCTGTCGGCATTCCAGTCACTGGCTGAGTGGGGGTGAATCCCGGCGGTGGCGAACAGCCGTTGCCCACTGTCATCCAGTTGCTGGCACAGTTCCAGTGCCTGTTCGCTCCCCTCCACACTGGTGCCGGTCAGCACCAGTTGGCAGACCCCGGCGGTGTAGGCGCGGTCGAGTACGGCCTGGTGTTTGTCGGCGAAACTTGGGTTGGTCAGGTTGACGCCGATATCGATGAGTTGCATGGTTGCTACCTCGGGCCGAAGGCCGGAAAGCATACCAGAGCTGTAGATTCATCATAAAAGCCAAGAACTACAACGGCTTATGACTGTCTGTTGAGGCCACTAGACGGCTAGTGTTGGTATGGTGGCCACTACTGTGCCACTCTCTCGCACTTTGCCTGCGCTCCAGGCGCTCTGTTTTCGTCGGTGATTTTGACCTCTCAGCGGTGAAATCGCCCCGTATTCTTTTCGGAGAGTGGATGATTCGTCCCTCGGTTTTGCTGCTGTTGTGTGGATCGCTACTGCTGCCGATGACGGCGGTAGCGCGCCTGCCCGGGCCGCTGCAAGCCGTGCCGGCCGCCAAGGTGCGGGACTTGTCCGAGATTCGCAGCAGTCGCGTGCTGCGGGTGCTGGTCAACCAGAGCCGTAACAGCTCCGGCGAAGTCCAGGGTCAGGCCATCGGCATCGAATACCATCGCCTGCGCGCCTTCGAGCAATACCTCAACGGCCATGCGCGTGACGGCCAGGAAATCACCCTCAAGATCATTCCTAAAGCCAAGGATCAACTGCTCGGTGCCTTGCAGCGCGGTGAGGGTGATCTAGTTGCGCCCGGTGAATTGCTTGATTTGCAACCTGGCCGTGCGGTCGCCAGCAGTGAGCCGATAGCCAGCAACGTGCCGCTGGTGCTGGTCGGCATCAAGGGCGAGCGGCGCTACACAAAGCTTGAGCAACTCGCCGGCAAAACCCTCGCCCTGCCCACCGGCAGCGCGGCGGGGGAAGCGGTCAGCCAACTCAATCAGAAACTGGCGCTGCATAAGCTGGCACCGATCAAGATTGAATGGGTCGATCCGACACTGGCGGTCGAGGATGTACTGGAAATGGTCCAGGGCGGCATCTTTCACCTGACCATCGTCGAGCAACCGATTGCCGAGCGCTGGGGCAAGATCCTGCCCAGGCTGCGCGTTGATCGGCAACTGAGGGTCGGCGATCCTGGCGAGGAATACTGGTTCGTACGCCGGGATGCATCCATGCTGCGGGCGAGCATTGATCGCTTCCTCAGCGGTTACAAGAAACCGTCGAACGAAGACGTAGCGTTTCTGCGCATCTATCGCCGTCTGTATAGAGTCCACTATCCATTGGCCAAGGCTGACCGTCAGCGTCTGGAGAAATTGCGCCCCGTGCTGCAAAAGCATGCTGCGGCGCAAAACATGGACTGGCTGAACCTGGCAGCGTTGGCATTCAAAGAGTCGCGCCTGCAGCCCAATGCCCGCAGCGGCAGTGGCCCGACCGGGCTGATGCAGATCACCCCGTCCGCAGCGCGACGGGTCGGTGTGAACAATATTCAGAATCTCGATGCGAATGTGCAGGCCGGGGCCAAATACCTGGCGATGATCCGCCGCAAGTTCTTCGCCAGCCCCAAGCTCAATGAGCGCGAGCGCATGGCGTTCACGCTGGCGGCTTACAACATCGGGCCGGAGCGGGTCCAGGGTATGCGTGCCGAGGCCCGGCGGCGGGGGCTAAATCCTGATCAGTGGTTCTTTCAGGTCGAGCGCATTGCCATGGAGCAGGTAGGAATGGGGCCGGTCAGCTATGTTAATAGCGTGAACAAGTATTACTTGGCGTTCGACCGGGAGCGGGAATCGTTGGAGCCCGGTGGGCAGAAAGTTGTCTCACGCAAATAATCTAATAAATCGATTGTTATGGCGAAATATTTGCGCTTTTAACATAGAATTTACTGATTAATATAGCGGCCAATCCACACACACTTCTCGCAAAACAAGGAATGCCCCATGAGCTCTCTGATCAACAAGGTTCTGTTCACCCGCGCAGGCTACGGCTTGACCCTACTGCGCATCGCTGTCGGCGTGATCTTCGCCGCCCACGGCTCGCAGAAACTCTTCGGTCTGTTCGGCGGTTACGGTCTGGCTGGCACTGCGCAGTACATGGAAAGCCTCGGTCTGACGCCTGGGTATGTGATGGCCACGCTGGCCGGCGGTACCGAGTTCTTCGCCGGCCTGGCCTTGATCATCGGCCTGCTGGTTCGTCCGGCGGCGCTGGGCCTGACGTTCCTGTCGCTGGTTGCGATCTTCACCGTGCACATCAGCAACGGTCTGTTCATGGCCAACAATGGTTACGAGTTCGCGCTGGCGTTGCTCGGTGGCAGCCTTGCCGTTCTGATCGAAGGTGCTGGCAAGCTCTCGGTGGATCGCGCCATCGCCGGTTGAGCGCTCTGACTCACGCCTAAGGCTCGCATTGTGCGAGCCTTTTTTGTTGCGGCTGATTCTTGACACTGATCGGTCACGTTCTCTAGGATGCTGCTCATGCGCCGATTTAAACAGCTACTTGCGGGGCGCCAGGTGACTACAACAGTTGCCGTCAGAAGCCGGAACAGGGCTTCGAAATACCGCTAAAGCGCTGGTTCGGTGTTGCCTCTCACCTGCCACGCAGACTTTTGAGGCAGAGACACGACACGATGAATGCACTACGCCCTCCAGCACGTCCCGCGCCGATCACGGCACATATCACCCAACGCAATCCAAAAATCCTGCTTGGTGGCAAACATCAGCCGACGCTGTTGCGTTATCTCGATGGCTGGCCACGTCGCAGCGGCGGCCCCGCCGCGTTTCTGATCCAGTTTGTCGAGGACGGCGAGTCGCTGGCACGGTTTGCCACTGACAGTTTTGATCTGGCCGTGATTCAGGCGCCGAGCCAGGAAGACGTGCCGCACATGATCACGCAACTGGTCCGCGTCGCACGGCAAGGCTTGATTACCCGTCGCTAGGGTTTTCAGGGGTAGTCGATTGCCACGATGTACACGAACTGTTCGCCAGTCGGCGTCTGTACCCGCACTTCTGCGTCGAGCGCCTTGCCGATCAGGGCGCGGGCCAGCGGCGAGTCGATGCTGATCAGGCCCAGTTTCAAATCCAGTTCATCCGGGCCGACGATGCGGTAGCGTGATTGCTTGCCGTCCTCGTCTTCGATGGTTACCCAAGCGCCGAAGTAGACCTTGTTCGGGTCGCTGGGCTTTTCGCTGACAACCTTCAACGCTTCCAGCCGTTTGGTGAGAAAGCGCACACGGCTGTCGATCTCGCGCAGCATCTTTTTGCCGTAGGTGTATTCAGCGTTCTCCGAGCGATCACCCTGAGCCGCCGCCTCGCTGACCGACTGCGTGACCTGTGGACGGCGCACATGCCACAGTTCATGGAATTCAGCGCGCATCCGCGCTTCACCTTCGGGTGTGATCAGCGCGGTGCCGGCGGTACGGGGAGGGCGATAACGGCTCATGGCAGCTTCTTGTGAGTTAGACGGCTGGAGTCTATCAACCCTCGCGCAACACTGTCAGCGGACTTGCGTTGAGTGCCCGACGTGTACCGAATACGCCCGCGCCCCCGATCAGCGCCGCGCCAATCAGCGGCAGCACCAGCAGCCATGGGTGCGGATGCCACGGCAGATCGAAGGCGTAGCGATACAGCACCAGGCTCACCGCTTCCGAACCAATGGCCGCGAGCAGTCCGCTGACCGCGCCGAGCAAACCGAACTCAATGCGACGTGCCTTGATCAGCAACTGCCGCTCCGCGCCCAGTGCTCGCAGCAATGCACCTTGGCGAATACGCTCATCCAGCGTTGCCTGCAACCCGGAAAACAGCACCGCCATTCCCGCAGCTAACACAAACAACAACACGTACTCCACAGCCAGTGTGACCTGAGCAAGGATGCTGCGCAGTTGTTCGAGCAGGGCTTCGACCTGAAGAATGGTCACAGCCGGGAAGGCCCGCGACAGATCGACGATCTGCTGGTCGTGTCCAGGCGCCAGATAGAAGCTGGTCAGGTAGGTCGCCGGCAGATCCTTCAATGTGCCGGGCTGGAAGATCATGAAGAAGTTCGGCTGGAAATTGTCCCAGTTGATCTCGCGCAGGCTGGTGACCTTAGCTTCTCGATTGACCCCGCCAACGCTGAACACCATGTGATCGCCGAGTTTGAGCTTGAGGCTCTCGGCGACTTTGCCTTCCACCGACACCCCGGGAACATCGTCAGTGGGCTGTTCAGTCCACCACGACCCGGCGGTGAGCTTATTGCCGGGCGGCAAGTCGGCGGCCCAGGTCAGGCTCAAGTCGCGTTGAATGGCACGGTCGCCAGCAGAGTCCTTGCTGACGATCTGCTGCACCGCTTCGCCATTGATGCTGATCAGGCGCCCTGGCACCACCGGATACAGTGGCGCCGCTTGCGCTGATACGTTGATCAGGTGATCGGTAAAGGCCTGTTTGTTCGCCGGCAAAATGTTCAGGGCAAAATAGTTGGGCGCATTTTTCGGCAGTTGATTTTGCCAAGTATCGAGCAGTTCACCACGCAGCAGGGCGATCAAGGCCATGGACAGCAGGATCAGCCCGAATGCCAGCGATTGGCCGGCTGCTGCGAGCGGATGACGCAGCAATTGACCCAGGCCCAGACGCCACGGCAAAGAAGCGCGGGCGAGCATGCGCCTCAGGCTTTTGAGCAACAACAAAAGCAAGCCACCCAACACCAATGCGGCGACCACGCCACCGCCGAGCAAGGCAAACGTCAGCAACAGATCAAGGCTCAGGCGCCACATGATCAGGCCCAGCGCGCCGAGCGCCGCGCCATAGACCATCCAGGTGCTCGACGGGATCGGGAGCATGTCGCGGCGCAAGACTCGCAGTGGCGGCACTCGTCCCAACGCCGCCAGTGGCGGCAGAGCGAACCCGGCCAGTGCCACCAGCCCGGTCGCGATCCCGGCAAGGGCCGGAAACAGGCCACCTGGCGGAACATCACTCGGCAGCAGATCATGCAACAGCGCGAACAAGCCCAGTTGCGCCAGCCAACCGAGTAACGCACCACTGAGGGCGGCGAACAGCCCAAGTGCCGTCAGTTGAATACTGAACAGCAGCATGGTTTCCCGTCGCGACAAGCCGAGGCAGCGCAGCAATGCACTGGCATCGAAACGACGACTGGCAAAACGGTTCGCCGACAACGCCACCGCCACGCCAGCCAGCAGCACCGCAACCAGACTGGCCATGTTCAGATAGCGCTCGGCCTTGCCCAGCGCGCCGCCAATCTGCCGATTGCCATCGCGGGCATCTTGAATTCGCTGATTCGCCGCCAGCCCTGGCTTGATCAGTTGTCGATAGGTTTCCAGTGCTTGCGGTTCGCCGCGCCACAGTTCGCGATAGCTCACTCGGCTACCGGGCTGCACCACGCCGGTCGCGGCGAGATCGTCGAGGTTGATCAGCACGCGTGGCGTCAGGCTATAAAAGTTACCGGCTCTGTCCGGTTCGTAAGTCAGTACCCGTGTGAGCTTCAGGGGTTTCATGCCGACGTCGATGCTGTCGCCGATCTTCAGGTCCAGCGCGGTCAGCAGGCGTGACTCGACCCAGGCCTCGCCGGGCTGTGGTTCGCCGCCGGGCTCTTGCGTGGCGAAGGGCGCCGGGGCGCTTTTCAGTTCGCCGCGCAATGGATAGGCGCGGTCGACCGCTTTGATGCTCGACAACTGAATGCCGTTGTCAGTCGCGATGACACTGGAAAATTCCACGACCTGCGCGTGATCAAGGCGTAATTCGGTGCCGGTCCTGATTTGTTCCAGGCGGGCCGGTGAGCTGCCTTCCAGTACCAGGTCGGCGCCGAGAAACTCGGTAGCGCGCAGCATCATGGCGCCATTGAGGCGGGCGCCGAAATAGCCGATGGCGGTACTTGCCGCTACGGCAACCACCAAGGCGAAGAACAACACCCGCAGTTCCCCGGCGCGGGCATCGCGCATGAGTTGACGGATGGCGAGACTGAACAGTCGCAGCAGCGGCAGGCGTGCCATCAAGGCTCCAGAGGGGCGACCAACAGCCCGGCTTCAAGTCGGATCAGGCGCCGGCAGCGATGGGCCAGGCGTTCGTCGTGGGTCACCAGCACCAGTGTGGTGCCGCGCTCCTTGTTCAATTCGAACAGCAAATCGCTGATGCGCTCGCCCGTGTGGCTGTCGAGGTTGCCGGTGGGTTCGTCGGCGAACAGCACGTCAGGCTCGGCGGCAAAGGCTCGGGCAATCGCCACGCGCTGTTGTTCGCCGCCGGAGAGTTGGCGCGGCGAGTGAGTCAGACGCTCACCGAGGCCGACCCGTTGCAGCAGTTCAGTGGCGCGCTCGCGGGCGTCTTTACGGCCATCAAGTTCGAGCGGCAGCATGACGTTTTCCAGCGCGTTGAGACTGTCGAGCAATTGAAACGATTGAAAGACGAAACCCACATGTTCGGCACGCACCCGTGCGCGCTGGTCTTCGTCGAGATTACTCAGACACTGGCCGGCGAGGGTGACCTCACCGCTGCTCGGTAAATCGAGACCGGCAAGCAGGCCGAGGAGGGTGGATTTGCCGGAACCGGACGCGCCGACGATGGCCAGGCTGTCGCCCTTGTTCAGTTCCAGGCTGAGTTCGTGCAGGATAGTCAGTTCACCTTCCGCGCTGGGAACCACTTTGCTGAGGTTCTTCGCGGTGAGAATGCTTGCGCCCATGGAGAATCCGATGCGTGTGTGGTTTTTGAGTGCTGGCCTGGCCTTGATGTGCATGGCCCAGAACGCAGCGGCGGGTACTGTCCTGATCGTTGGGGATAGTATCAGCGCCGGTTTCGGGCTGGATACCCGCTTGGGATGGGTGTCGTTGCTAGAACAACGGCTCAAACAGGAGGGTTTCGACGATAAAGTGGTGAATGCCTCCATCAGTGGTGACACCAGTGCCGGAGGCCAGGCGCGGCTGCCCGCGCTGCTTGCAGAGCATAAGCCCGACCTGGTGATCCTCGAACTGGGTGGCAATGACGGCTTGCGCGGAATGCCGCCAATTCAATTGCAACAAAATCTTGCCTCGATGATCGACAGCTCCCGCCAGAGCGGTGCCAAGGTGCTGTTGCTTGGCATGCAACTGCCGCCCAACTATGGCAAGCGTTACACCGATGCTTTTGCCCAGGTGTACGGCAAACTCGCCGACGCAAAAAAGATCCCGCTGGTACCGTTTTTCCTCGACGGCGTGGGCGGTCATCCAGACTTGATGCAGGCTGATGGTTTGCACCCGGCAGTCGGGGCTCAGGGCAAGTTGCTGGAAAATGTCTGGCCTACGCTAAAACCGTTGTTATGAGGCTTTTCTAGCGGCAGGCTTTCGGCTAATGTGGCGCCCCCTTATTCGGAGCCCCCAATGCCACGTTCTGCCTGGTCCCTTTTTGCCTACCAACTGATCGAGCCTGACGAACAGCTGGATCTGTTCGCCTGCCAGGAAGTGCGGGTGCATCTGGTGACCCGTCAACTGGAACTCGGTGGCTCTGCGGATCGGACCCTGTGTGGCAGCCTCCTACCGGCGCAGCCGCGCTGGTCGAGCGTGGATCGTCGGGTGTTTCAGGATCAGCGCCTGTGCTCGCTGTGCCGGGCGATTCTGGAGTCGCAGAAGCGCGGCACCTCGCCGATCTGGCCTGAGTTGCGCTTCGAACTCTAAGATCTTGAGTCAATAAGTTGACCGCGGCGTGGTAGCCAGCCACCTCGCCGCAGGTCTTGTGGCTCCCCGAATTCCCGAGGTGCGGTGTACAATCGCGCTCTTATACCCTTGTTGATCATGCGAAGGATGTTCCGGATGTTGCCGCGCTTTCCTGCCGTCACCCGCTGCCTGTCTCTTGCCGCCCTGTGTGTGGCCGGTCCCGTTGCTGCATTGGAGTTTCCCCTGCCACCGCCTGGTGAAGACATCATTGGTCAGGTGCAGGTGATCAAAGCCAAGTACGAAGACACCTTCGCTGATCTGGGCACCGCCTACGATCTGGGCTATTCGGAAATGCTCGCGGCCAACCCGGGCGTCGATGCCTGGTTGCCCGGCGCCGGCACCGAGATCGTTCTGCCTACCCGTTTCATTCTGCCGCCGGGTCCGCGTGAAGGCATTGTCATCAACCTGGCCGAATACCGTCTCTACTATTACCCGAAAGGCCGGAACGTGGTGTACACGTTCCCGCTGGGGATCGGTCGTGAGGGCTGGGGTTCGCCAATCGCGCACACATCGATCATTGCCAAGACGCCGAACCCGACCTGGACACCTCCAGCCTCGATCAAGGCTGAACATGCTGCTGATGGTGATCCGCTGCCAAACGTGGTGCCGGCCGGTCCGGACAACCCGCTGGGGCCTTTCAAATTCACCCTCGGCACGCCGGGCTATCTGATCCACGGATCGAACAAGAAATTCGGCATTGGCATGCGTACCAGTCACGGCTGTTTCCGCATGTTCAACAATAACGTGCTCGAGATGGCCAGCATGGTGCCGGTCGGTACCTCGGTGCGTATCCTCAATGAGGCGTACAAGTTCGGGAGCAGTGGCGGCAAGGTTTACCTGGAGGCGCACACACCGATCGACGACAAGGGCGATCCGTCGGTGGTCGACAAGCACACAGCGGTGATCAACGCGATGCTCAAGCGTGATGACATCACTAATAACCTGCGCGTGAACTGGGATGTGGTGCGTGATGTGGTGGCGGCCGAGGATGGTCTGCCAACCGAAATCGGTACGCCAAACACGTCGGCGCCGATTGTTTCGAACACGCCGATCGACCTGCTGCAGTAAGGTCGGATTCGAACCCGTCGATGCTTGAGGCATCGACGGGTTTTTTATGGCCAGGACAAAAGTACCGACAATAAAAAAGCCGACCCAAAAAATGGGTCGGCTTGATAATAATCCCGAGGGACTATTACTTGCGGCTAGCTTTGTCGAGCATGCGCAGAGCGCGCTCGTTAGCTTCGTCAGCAGTCTGTTGTGCTTTTTGAGCAGCAGCCAGAGCTTCATCAGCTTTACGGTAAGCTTCGTCTGCACGAGACTGGGAGCGAGCAGCTGCGTCTTCAGTAGCGGTCAGACGTGCTTCGGTTTCTTTCGATACGCTGCTGCAACCGGTAGCCAGAACTGCGGCCAGAGCCAGAGCAGAGAATTTCAGAACGTTGTTCATCGTGTTCCCCTTCAAGGACTTTCAATTAAGTGGCTGTCTCCTCGGATTGAGGAAATAGCCGGCGTACATACTACCCATTACTTGTAGTAAGTAAACTGACGTAGCGCAAGAAGCAAAAAAAATTGTAGGCGCTGATTCTTTTTCGAGCAACTTTTAACTGCCCTGTATAAAAAACATCCAGCTACAAGCCCCGCGCTGAGCGAGTCAATGAGAAAAAGTTCCCGTTGCCATGTGCTGTTTTTGCAGAGTTGTCTAAAGTCTGTCTAGATGAATCCGTCCATACTTTTGTTCCGATTTTGCGCGCTGCTTCGCTTATCTTTGTCCATGTTGAGGTGACTTTATAAAAGGCGGCACGTCTTAAGTCTCAACATCCGGCAATGTTCAGGTGAGCGGCCCGGGAGATATCTTCTCCAGTCCATCCCTGCGTCCATCGGAGCTCCCCCCGTCAAGTCGCGTGATGACGAGCGTACCTTGAGCATTTTTGCCAATGGTGCCTACTATTTAGCAGGTGCTCGGTTGCGTGGGATCGGTGTGGCTCTTCTCGTTGTCCATCAGGCACGGGGTGGCGTAGATGTTCCTTCGCCGGAAAAACATCGGTAAGGTAGGGGTCAAAATTCAAGACCCGCGAGGAGTAGTGATGAGCGAGGCGTTGTCCATCCACCATGACCAGGCTGGTCATCAGTTCGAGACCAATGTGGACGGTCATCGTGCCTACCTGACCTATATGGATCTGGGTAAACAGACCCTGGATATCTATCGCACGTTTGTGCCCAACGCCCTGCGTGGCCGTGGCATTGCCGCAGCGCTGACGGAAAGCGCATTGCAATACGCCGAGGAAATGGGCTACACGGTGATTCCGTCGTGCTCCTACGTCGAGCGCTACATGGAGCGTCATCAGCGCCGCGCTGCGAAAATCTGAACAGCACACACAAAAACGCCGGGCAATGAATGCCCGGCGTTTTTTATGCCTGTAAAACGCGGATCAACTGCGCTCGCGCTTTGGCAACACATCCTTGAGCTTGGCGTGCATGCTGCGCAGGGTGTTCTCGGTGGCGGACCAGTCGATGCAGGCATCGGTGATCGACACGCCGTATTGCAGGTCGGCGAGGTCTTTTGGAATCGCCTGGCAGCCCCAATTCAGATGACTCTCGACCATCAGACCGATAATCGACTGGTTGCCTTCGAGGATCTGGTTAGCGACGTTCTCCATCACCAGCGGTTGCAGGGCCGGATCCTTGTTGGAGTTGGCGTGGCTGCAATCGACCATGATGTTCGGCTTGATCTTGGCCTTGTTCAGCGCCTGCTCGCACAGGGCGACGCTGACCGAATCGTAGTTCGGCTTGCCGTTGCCGCCGCGCAATACCACATGACCGTAGGCGTTGCCTTTGGTGGTGACGATCGATACGCCACCTTCCTGGTTGATTCCGAGGAAACGATGCGGGCTGGACACCGACTGCAGGGCGTTGATCGCTACAGTCAGGCCGCCGTCGGTGCCGTTCTTGAAGCCGACGGCCGAAGACAGGCCGGAAGCCATTTCACGGTGCGTCTGGGATTCGGTGGTGCGCGCGCCGATAGCCGACCAACTGATCAGGTCCTGCAGATATTGCGGGGAGATCGGGTCGAGGGCTTCGGTGGCAGTGGGCAGGCCTTTCTCGGCCAGATCCAGCAGCAACTGACGACCGATGTGCAGACCGTCCTGGATCTTGAACGAGTCGTCCAGATACGGATCGTTGATCAGGCCTTTCCAGCCGACGGTGGTGCGCGGCTTTTCGAAATATACGCGCATGACCAGGTACAAGGTGTCGCAGACTTCCTCGGCCAGCACCTTCAGGCGTTCGGCGTATTCGTGGGCAGCCTTGATGTCGTGGATCGAGCACGGGCCGATCACTACGAACAGACGGTGGTCGGTACCATCAAGAATGTTGCGAATGACTTCGCGGCCCTTGGTGACGGTGCGCAGGGCAGCGTCGCTCAGAGGGATATCACGCTTGAGCTGATCAGGAGTGATCAGGGTCTCGTTAGAGGCGACGTTTAGGTCGTTGATCGGTAAATCAGCCATCGTTTACTCGTCAGGTCACGGGTGCCGGCCGCCAGCGACCCCCGCGCGGCGGAGCACAGCAGATTTAAGCGCGTCGGGGAGCGGAACCTTAGCGCGTTAGACGCCTGCTCGACAATGGGCAAGTCACTGTTTAGAACAGAGCCTAATCCAGCAATGGCTGCGCGAAAGCCTTGCGAACGCTGTCGTGGGAGAACTCGTCGGCATGTTGCTCGACCCAGTGCAGGGCTAACGCCTGAATATCCTGCAGGGCATCGTGAGCATCGTTTATTCGGCAATAGCGTTCGATCTGACACACTTGCTCACCCATTCGCGCACTGAACAGCGCCTGTTCATCGGTGAAGGCGATGCCCACCAGATACCCCTTTTTACGCCGCAGACACCACGCCACATAGCCGGGATAACAGATATTGGCATTGAGCGTCGGCATGCGGATTTGCAGCGCCGTGCCATGGCGCCAGGCGCGGTGATAATTGCAAGCGATCCCGCCGAGGCTGATAGTGTGCAGCTGTTGTCTGGAAATACACTCAGGCTTGAGCAAGGTTAATTCAACCGGCACTTCGTCCGGATGAGGAATGAAACGTCCCATGAGCACAGACTCCCTGTGTCGGCCATTTGACATTGTTTCCCCCAGTATAGTGGTCGAATCGCAGCTGACCGATTTCGACGCTGACCAGCGGCTGTTGGCGATGAGTGGCGTTTCGCTGGTGATTTTCACCAGCGTCGGTTGCGCCAGTTGCCGGTATGCCCGTGAGGTCTTGCCCGGTTTAGATCTGACGGTGGATCGCTTGTGCTGGATCGACGCCGGCGAAAACGGTGGCTTGGTGGCGCGTTATCAGGTCTTTCATTTGCCGGCGCTGTTTGTCGTGCGCGACGGCGAGTTCTTTGGGGCATTGCACACGCGCCTGACGGTCGATGCACTCAACGAGGCATTGGCACAGGCCTTGGTTCGAATAGCAGAGGAGTTGCCATAAATGGGGACAATCAGCAAACCGGTGGTGGGGATTATCGGCACCGGCGCAATTGGTGGTTTCTACGGTTTGATGTTGGCGCGCGCCGGATTCGATGTGCATTTCCTGTTGCGCAGCGAGTTCTCGGCGGTGGCCGAGCGCGGCTTGCACGTTAACAGTGCGGTGCATGGTCCGCTGACGTTGAACCCTGTGCAGGCCTATGCTTCGGCCGAAGACATGCCGCCGTGTGACTGGTTGTTGGTCGGCGCCAAGACCACCAGCAATGTTGGTCTTGCCCCGTCGATCATTCAAGCCTCGAAGCCCGGCGCGAAAGTGCTGTTATTGCAGAATGGTCTGGACGTCGAGGACAGTCTGCGTGAACGACTGCCCGATTCGTTGCACCTGCTCGGAGGTCTGTGCCTTATCTGTGTACACCGCGAAGGGCCTGGGCAAATAGCTCATCAAGCTTTGGGTGCTGTGAATGTCGGTTACCACAGCGGCCCGGCCATCGATGATGCCGAGCGCATGGCGATTGTCGAAGAGGGCTGCACTTTGTTCCGCGCCGCGGGTATCGACTCGCAGGCGATGCCCAATCTGCAGCAGGCACGCTGGCAGAAACTGGTCTGGAATATCCCCTACAACGGTCTTTCGGTGTTGCTCGGCGCGAGTACCACGCCGCTGATGGCCGACGCCGACAGCCGTGCGTTGATCCAGGCGTTGATGACCGAAGTGGTGCATGGGGCGAAGGCTTGTGGGCACGACATGCCGCCCGGTTACGCCGAGTACCTGTTCATGATGACCGAGAAAATGCCCGATTACTGGCCGAGCATGCACCACGACTTTTTGCATAAGCGTGCGCTGGAACTCGAGGCGATTTATGTCCGGCCACTGTCGGCTGCGAAAGCGGCGGGCTGCGAGTTGCCACGTATCGAAGCGTTGTATCGCACGTTGGGTTTTATCGACCGCCGCAACGTTTAAGTTTTTTTTGTGAAAGGGCGGGTAGGCATGGCCAAGAACATCGATGACAAACTGGTGCTGGCGATTTCATCGCGCGCCTTGTTCGACCTGAGCGAGAGCCACAAGGTCTACTTGTCGAGCGGCGTTGAAGCCTATCGGCAATACCAGATCGAGCACGAAGACGAGACTCTCGCGCCCGGCGATGCGTTCCCATTGGTGGAAAAACTCCTGAGTCTTAACAGTCGCCTCGGTCGTGCTCGGGTCGAGGTGATTTTGGTGTCACGCAACAGCGCCGACACCGGCCTGCGAGTGTTCAACTCGATTCACCATTACGGTCTGGCGATTTCCCGTGCGGCGTTTGTCGGCGGGCGCAGTCCTTATCCGTATCTGAAAGCGTTCGGCTGCGATCTCTTTCTCTCCACCCATGCCGAGGATGTGCGTGCGGCACTGGATGCCGGTTTCGCCGCCGCGACGATTCTATCCGGGGGCGCCAGCCGTGCGGCCAGCGACGAGTTGCGCATCGCCTTCGACGGTGACGCGGTGATCTTTTCCGACGAGTCTGAGCGCGTCTATCAGTCCGGCGGGCTGGAGGCGTTTCAAGCCAAGGAGCGTGAGTCGGCCCGTGAGCCTTTGCGCGGTGGACCATTCAAGGGCTTTCTCGCCGCGCTCAATTTGCTGCAGCGCGAGTTCCCTGACGACGACTGCCCGATCCGCACGGCGTTGGTGACGGCGCGTTCGGCGCCGGCGCATGAACGGGTGATTCGCACGTTGCGCGAGTGGGATATCCGTCTCGACGAATCGCTGTTCCTCGGCGGCCTGACCAAGTCGGCGTTTCTTGAGGCCTTTGTTGCCGACGTGTTCTTTGATGATCAGACCGGCCATTGCGAACTGGCCCGCGAAGTCGTCGCTACTGGCCACGTGCCTCATGGCATCAGCAACGAACCGTCGATCTAAAGCCCCGGTGCTTCAAGACGTTGCGTCACACGTCGTACTCGTCAAGGCACTGCTAAGCTGAATCAAATCTGCGCCATGTTGGCTTGCGAGGGGGTCATATGATTCGTTCGATGCTGTATGCCACTGACCTCGGTCTGTACGCACCGTTAGTGATGCAGCACGCCTTGGCTTTGGCGCGAACGTTCGATGCCGACCTGTACGTCGTGCATGCGGTGGAGCCGATGGGGTTGTTTGCCGAATCGGTGTTGCAGAGTTATCTCGACGAGCAGGCGTTGAACGAATTCCACAGCCAGGGTTTGAAAACAGTCATCGCCAATATCGAGCAGCGGGTACTGGAAAGTTTTCGCGAAGAACTGGGAGACGAGGGCGAACTGGATCTGCAGCGCATTCGAGCGGTGCGCGTGCTGCAGGGCGATCCGTCGCAGGTGATTCTCGATCAGGTACAGAAACTCTCTGTCGATTTGCTGATCGTAGGAAGTCACAGCCACGGGGTGGGCGCGGAAACGCCGTTGGGGCGCACGGCGGCTCGAGTCCTGCAATTGGCCAAGGTGCCGGTGTATCTGGTGCCGCTGGTGGAGCGTCGGCGGCGGGAGGATCGCTGAAGCAGGAATAATGGCGCTTTGATAAAAAAGTTCTAGATTTATTATTCGAACCATTAATATAGTTATATATCGTCGCTGATGCCCGTGGCGTCTACCTGCTTTGAGGGATACATATGAAGCTTCAACAATTGCGCTACATCTGGGAAGTGGCGCACCACGCCCTCAACGTTTCCGCTACAGCCCAAAGCCTCTACACCTCGCAACCGGGCATCAGTAAACAAATCCGTCTGCTGGAAGACGAACTCGGCGTCGAAGTGTTTGCCCGTAGCGGCAAGCACCTGACCCGCGTGACGCCGGCCGGCGAGCGCATCATCACCACCGCCGGTGAGATTCTGCGCAAAGTCGAAAGCATCAAGCAGATCGCCCAGGAATTCTCCAACGAGAAGAAAGGCACCCTGTCGATCGCCACGACTCACACCCAGGCGCGTTATGCATTACCGCCGGTGATCAGCAATTTCATCAAGCAATACCCGGACGTGGCGCTGCACATGCACCAGGGGTCGCCGATGCAGATCGCCGAAATGGCCGCTGACGGCACCGTTGATTTCGCTATCGCCACCGAAGCGCTGGAGCTGTTCGGCGATCTGGTGATGATGCCGTGCTACCGCTGGAACCGCTGCGTGGTGGTGCCGCAGGGCCACCCGCTGACCAAGCTGCCGAAGCTGACCCTCGAAGCGCTGGCTGAATACCCGATCGTGACTTATGTGTTCGGTTTTACGGGGCGTTCGAAACTCGACGAAGCCTTCAGTCATCGTGGCCTGTCGCCGAAAGTGGTGTTCACCGCCGCCGACGCCGACGTGATCAAAACTTACGTGCGCCTGGGGCTGGGCGTAGGCATCGTGGCGAAGATGGCGGTCGACACCAAACTCGACAACGACTTGGTGGTGCTCGATGCCAGCGAGCTGTTCGAATCGAGCGTGACCAAGATCGGTTTCCGTCGTGGTACTTTCCTGCGGGGGTTCATGTGCGACTTCATCGAGAAGTTCGCACCACACCTGACCCGCGAAGTGATGGCCAAAGCTATCCAGTGTCACAACAAGCAGGAACTGGAAGATCTGTTCGACGGTGTCGAACTGCCCGTTCACTAAGCGCCTGCCTCAGAGCACCTCGGTGACAGTGAACTGTTGCCGGGTGCCCGCCACCAGAATCTCGACCTCATCACCTTCCAGCTTGCCTAGCAGGCTTTTGCCCAGTGGCGAGCGTGGGGTAATGACGGTAATTGGCTGACCCACCACATCGACTTTCAGGCCCGCCGCATCCGGGGCCAGAAACAGCCACTGCTCGCGCCCCTTTTCATCTTCCAGGCCGAGCAGGGCGCCCACTTCTATACCTCGGTTTTCGTCGTGGGCGCGCAGCGTCAGGTTCTGGCACAGCGCCAGTGACTGGCGAATTTCCTCGACCCGTTTCGCTTGCCCTGCCGCCAGATACGATGCCTCAAGCCCGAGGGTGTCGTACTTGTTTTCGGCGATGTTTTCTTCGTGGGTGGCGGTTTCGTAAGCGGTCTGCGCAGCGCGTTCGGCGATGTCGAGGTCGATGCGCAGTTTGTCGAGAATCAATTGGTGGACAGTGTGCTTGTTCATGATCAATCGCAGAATTGTAAAACGTTGGCGCGGCTTTTTTCGCTTGGCGCGGTCTGGTCCTGTTGCAGCCAGAACTGGCATTTCGGGTTTGACTGGTTGCGGCCGCTGCTGCGTGCCTGATCAAGGCGATTTTGCTGCTCGTTCTTGCGCAGATTTTCTTCGTACTGCTCGAACAGCGGACTCTGCGGGGCAATGTCCGGTTGTGTCTGGACGGCTGGCGGGTTGGCCAATTGCTGTACAGCCTGAGCGACCGGCGCCAGTTGTTCGTTGAACAGAACGCGTGAAGCCAGCCAGCACGTCAGCGCTATGGCAAGAAAACCCAGCCATATGCCCAGGGCAATGCTGCCGGTCAAATGCAGCGCGCTCAGCTGGACCGGCAAGGGGCGACGCGGGTTAGGACGGTAGGGCATGGCTGCCTCCTGGCGGATGGGTGCGGGCAAGTGGTGATTGTCGCACGAAGATTAATCGCCGTCGGCTCTTCTGCATGAGGTCATTTATGCGGACAATCGGTGTTTTGCCAACGGGAGTCTTGAATGCCGGAACCGAAAACCCGCTGGGATATTTTTTGCACCGTGGTCGATAACTACGGCGACATTGGCGTGACCTGGCGCTTGGCCCGGCAACTGGTGGCTGAGCATTCGCTGACAGTGCGGTTGTGGGTCGATGACTTGCGCGCATTCGAACGCATTTGTCCGCAAGTCGATATCAACGCCGCGCAACAATGGCAGCAAGGTGTGGAGGTGCGACACTGGCCAGGCGAATGGTTAGAGACGGACGCCGCTGATGTGGTGATCGCCGCGTTCGCCTGCCAACTGCCGAGTGATTACATGAGCGCCATGGCCGAGCGGGAACAACCGCCGTTGTGGATGAACCTCGACTATCTCAGCGCCGAAGACTGGGTCGTGGGTTGCCACGGCCTGCCATCGGTGAAGTATAAGTCGGTGCAGAAGATATTCTTCTTTCCGGGATTCCGTCCAGGAACGGGCGGATTGTTGCGTGAGCGAGGTTTACTCGAACAGCGTCGGCAGTTTCAGCAAGATCCCCAAGTGCAGCGAGAATTCCTGCACGGTCTTGGGATCGACCGCGCGCCTGAAGCTCAGCTGATTTCGCTGTTTGCCTATGAGAACGCCGGTTTGGCCAGTTGGCTCGATGTGCTGGCAACCGATGCAAAGCCAACCCATCTGCTGGTGCCTGAAGGTCGGATACTCGGCGACGTCGCGCGATGGCTTGGGATGGAAAATCTCGACGTCGGGGCGATTCATATTCGTCAATCGCTGACGGTGCAGGTGCTGCCGTTCGTCCGCCAGGATCAATACGATCATCTGCTCTGGTGCTGCGATTTCAATGCGGTGCGCGGGGAAGACTCGTTCGTGCGGGCGCAATGGGCGGGGCGGCCAATGCTCTGGCACATTTATCAGCAGGACGAAGACATCCATCTGGACAAGCTCGATGCCTTCCTTGCGTTGTACACAAAGGAACTCTCGCCGGCCGCTGCCGAGGCGATGAGCGGTCTCTGGCGGGCGTGGAGTGCCGGTCAGCCGATCGGCGAACACTGGCTCACGGCCCGTCATCATTGGCCAGAACTGCAGAATAATGCCGAAGCGTGGTGTCTGGAACAGGGCTTGCAGGCCGATCTTGCCGCGGCGCTGGTACAGTTTTACCTAAATTGGATATGATACGCGGCCTAGATTTTTGTAAATCCCATCCAAATTCGGATATTCGCAATGAAAACTGGTAAAGAACTGAAACCCGGTACCGTGATCCGTCTCGAAAACGATCCTTGGCTGGTTCAGAAAGCTGAATTCACCAAGTCGGGCCGTAACAGCGCGATCATGAAGACCAAGCTGAAAAACCTGCTGACCGGTTACAAGACCGAGATCGTTTACAGCGCTGACGACAAACTGGACGACGTAATCCTCGACCGCAAAGAAGCGACCCTGTCCTTCATCAGCGGCGACACCTACACGTTCATGGACACCACTGACTACACCATGTACGAGCTGAACGCTGAAGACATCGAAGCCGTTCTGCCTTTCGTTGAAGAAGGCATGACCGATGTTTGCGAAGCGATCTTCTTCGAAGAGCGTCTGGTTTCCGTAGAGCTGCCGACCACCATCGTGCGCGTAGTTGACTACACCGAAGGTTCGGCTCGCGGCGACACTTCCGGCAAAGTCATGAAGCCAGCCAAGCTGAGCAACGGTACTGAGTTGCAGGTTGCTGACTTCATCGAAATCGGTGACAAGATCGAGATCGACACCCGCGAAGGCGGTTCCTACAAAGGCCGTGCCAAATAAGCACAGTTTTTTGCGGAAAGAAAAAACCCGACCATTGAGTCGGGTTTTTTGTGCCTGCGATTTATGCCGTTGCTCATCCTCTGTGGGAGCGGGCTTGCTCGCGAATACGTTGTTGCATCCAGTGAAGGGTTGACTGACAGGACGCCTTCGCGAGCGAGCCCGTTCCCACAGGTTTTTTGCGTTTATCTCAAACGGTGGTGTGCAGACGTACATCAACATTGCCGCGGGTGGCGTTGGAGTACGGGCAGACCTGGTGGGCTGCGTCGACCAGGCTTTGCGCGTCGGCCTGATCGAGGCCCGGCAGGCTGATGTGCAAATCGATGTCCAGACCGAACCCGCCAGGGATCTGACCGATGCCGACGTGGGCGGTGATCGAAGCGTCGTCCGGGATTTTGCGTTTGGTCTGGCTGGCGACGAATTTCAGTGCGCCGATGAAGCAGGCCGAGTAGCCGGCAGCGAACAGTTGTTCAGGGTTGGTCGCCGCGCCGCCGGCACCGCCGAGTTCTTTCGGGGTCGCGAGTTTGACGTCGAGGATGTTGTCGCTGGAGATTGCGCGACCATCACGGCCGCCGGTGGAAGTTGCGATTGCAGTGTAGAGAGTTTGCATGGTGTGAGCCTCGTGTAGTGTCTTTATTTGCGCTAATTGTTTGCGCGCTAAGTAAGTGCGAGATGAATGTAGCTCGCAAATATTTTGTGCGCAAGATAAATTTTTGAAAAAATATCAGCCCTGACGTGTGAACAGTCCGCTAATCGTCAAAAGTGCATGATCTGAAAGGAATTTTTGAATTGGCGCAGAAACATTGTGGGAGTGGGCTTGCGCGCTCCCACAGAGGGGAAGGTAGTGGATTCAGGTGAGGCTGTCTTGCAGGTGGCTGCGCAGCGCCTGGAGTTCTGCCTGCAGATTTTGCAGGCGCTCCAGGGTGAAGCCGCTGGCGCCTAGAATGCATTGCGGAACTGTTTTGGCTTTTTCCTTCAGTGCCCGGCCCTGCTCGGTCAATTCGACAATCACCACGCGTTCGTCTTCACGACTGCGGGTGCGGCTGAGCAAGCCTTCGCCTTCCAGGCGTTTGAGCAATGGCGTCAACGAACCCGGATCCGTCAGCAGTCGTGTGCTGATTTCTCCGACAGTCAGACCATCCTTCTCCCACAGCACCATCATCGCCAGATACTGCGGATAGGTCAGGCCCAGCGCTTGCAGCATCGGTTTGTAGACCTTGGTCATCATCAGTGAGGTCGAGTGCAGGGCGAAGCAAGCCTGATTGCCCAGCAGCAGGTCGTCGCAGGTGTCGCGTTCGGATGTCATGTCAAAGCCTTGATCGGGAATGGTCATGAATCTAGCGTCCGAATGTTTAATGCGCCAGATAATTCTCCAGTTCTAATGGCGGCCCAGATCACGCTGGAGTGCCAGATCCCACGGCGGCACAGGGCTGAATCGGGTCTTGAGGTATTCCAGCAACAAATGACTGCGCGAATGGGTTTGCCGTTCCATGCGCAATGCGTAGATGCCCGCGGATTCCGGCGCAGGCAGGCCGTGCTCGCAGAACAGCGGCAGCAACTCGCCGCGCAACAGGTATTCGCTGGCCAGCCAGGTTGGCAGGTGCGCAATCCCAAGCCCGGCCAAGGCGCCACACACCAGTGCCTCGGCGTTGTTGGCACTCATGCGAATGCGTGCGGGACGGTGCAGTTGCATCTTCCCGTCTGCCTCGAAACGCCAGGCAAAGGGCGGGGCGAGGCCTTCCCAGTCCAGACCGTCATGTTCACTTAATTGCGCGGGATGGTTTGGCACGCTTCGGCGTTTGAGATAGTCAGGGCTGGCGCAGGCAATGCGCACTATGCTTGCCAGTGGAGTGGCCACCAGCCGTGTGTCGGCCAGTTGTCCGGCCCGCAGCACCAGATCCACTTTGCCCAGGTTCGAACCGCTCATATCGACGAAGCTGTCGATCAGGTGCAACTGCACATCCAGCCCTGGATACAGAACGAGGAAGTCAGCAATGACCGGCGCCAAGTGCCGCCGCCCGAACGCTGCCGGGGCATCGATGCGAATCAAGCCTTCTGGCGCACTGCTCAGGGAAACGACTTCGGCACGGGCCAGTTGCAGTTCGGCGACGATCCGCCGCGCCCGTTCGGCAAAGGCCATGCCTGCGGGGGTGGCGCGCACGGCGTGTGTGCTGCGGATGAACAACTGGCTGCCGACCGCGCTTTCAAGGCTGTCGATGCGTCGAGCGACTGCCGAAGGCGTCAGTGGATGAAGGCGTGAAGCGGCGGAAAAACTGCCGCTTTCCAGCACATCGAGAAACAGTCCGAGTTGATCGGTCAATTGATTGGGGTTCATGTCGGTTCAACGCTTTTGCGAAATCGGCATAGCCATTGTGCGTTGCTGTGCGTTTCCCTGCCAGCCGCGACTGCGTAGGATGAATCGCCTGACGTAAGAGGAATTTGGCTGTGATGGACTTCTTGTTGTACCTGCTGTTCGGCGCGGCCCTCGGCACACTCGGTGGCATCTTTGGCATCGGTGGCGGCCTGATTGCCATTCCTTTGCTGGGCGTGTGGTTTGGGCTCGACCAGCAGATTGCCCAAGGCACCGCGCTGGTGATGGTGGTGCCGAACGTGATGCTGGCGCTGTGGCGTTACCATCAGCGCAATCGCATCGAACTGCGGCATGCGTTGCCGCTGGCTGTCATGGGCTTCTGTTTTGCCTGGATCGGCTCGATCTGGGCGGTGGGCATCGATGCGCAGACGATGCGCATCGGTTTTGTCGCCTTTCTGGTCGTGTTATCCCTCTATAACCTGGTGCGCATATTAGGCGCGCGGCCAGCAACGACATCCCGGATGCGCTATTCCTGGCCATGGCTGGGTGTACTCGGCGCGGCGTCCGGAACCATGGGCGGGTTGTTCGGTGTCGGTGGCGCTGTGGTGGCGACGCCGGTGCTGACCAGCGTGTTCGGTGCCACTCAGGTGGTTGCTCAGGGCCTGTCGCTGGCGCTGGCGTTGCCAAGCACTGGCGTCACCCTGGTCACCTACGCGGTGCATCACGAAGTTGACTGGATGATCGGCCTGCCACTGGCCATCGGCGGTCTGGCGAGCATCAGTTGGGGCGTGAAAGTTGCCCACGCAATGCCGGAAAAAATTCTGCGTGGGCTGTTCTGCGGCTTTCTGGTGCTGTGTGCGGTGATGCTCGCGATTAAAGTTTGAAGCCGTCGACGATGTGCTCGGCCAGGCACTCGGTAATCGGCGAAGGCTTGTTCAGGTTGCGGATCAGCATGATGCTCGCCTCGGGCAGCAGCGGCAGGTTTTCGTCGGCACCGAGAATACGCATGTCCGGGGTGATCAGGCTTTCCAGTTGGGCGGTGATCGCCAGACCCGCGCTCACCACCGCCATCAGCGCCGACAGGCTGGTGCTGTTGTAGGCGATGCGGTAATCGCGGCCCATTGCGTCCAGCGCATTGCATGCCCACAAGCGACAGAAACAATCGCTGTTGAACATCGCCAAAGGCAACGGCGTCTGTTCGTGGGCGCTGAAGTTTTGCGCCTCGGCCCAGACGAAGCGCTCCTTGCGCAGCAGTTGACCAATCTCGTTGCCCGGCTCGCGGGTCACGATCGACAGGTCCAGGTCGGTGCGCTGCAATAGCTGTCTGGTCGATTCGCAATGCACTTCGATCTGGATCAGCGGATAGAACTGCGCAAACCGCGACAGGATTCCCGGCAGAAAGCGCATCACGTAATCATCCGGCGTGCCGATGCGCACGGTGCCGACCATGTGCGGCTCGCGCAAGGTGTTGAACACTTCGCTATGCAGTTTGAGGATGCGCCGCGCGTAACCGAGCAGAACCTGACCCTCTGCAGTCAGCCGCACCTGACGGCCATCACGCTCGAACAGTTGACGCTGCAAAACGTCTTCTTCCAGACGCTTCATCTGCATGCTCACCGCTGATTGCGTGCGGTTGACCATCTCGCCAGCGCGGGTGAAACCGCCCTGATCGGCAATCGCGACAAAGGTGCGCAGGACATCGGTATCGATACTGGGGTAGGCCGACAATTGATGAATCTCCGTGATGAATGCCATCAGAAACATTCGTTGGATTGATCTTAGCGCCGGCGCGAGACTTGGGCCATCCACAACGGAGGGCAATACGATGAAAGGTCAAAAAGTCTATGCAAGCGATGCAAGAGTTCCTGTTCATCTCATCTCGGATCTGCTGAACAAGTTTAGCCGTTGGTACGAGCTTCACCGCGAACGCGAGTTGCTCGCCAGCCTGAGTGACGAAGCGCTGAAAGACATCGGCGTCAGTCGCGCCGACGTCGAACATGAGTCGGTGCGGCCATTCTGGGACGATCCGATGCACAAATGATCAGGGCATTACTACACAAACCACTTTCAGGTGAGGTAGGTTGCGAGCAGACAAGGAGATGCTCATGCCCGCGACACTGTCCTTTTCCCTCAAACAGGCTCGACGTCTGGCGCTGGCTGCCCAAGGGTTCAACGGGCGCCAGCCGCCGACCGTCAAGGCATCGCACCTTAACCGGCTGATCGAACGGCTGGGCCTTTTGCAGATCGACTCCGTCAATGCCGTGGTGCGCTCGCACTATCTGCCGCTGTTCTCCCGTCTCGGTTCCTATTCTTCTGACTTGCTCGACCAGGCGGCCTGGAGTTCGGGACGGCGTCGCACGTTGTTCGAATATTGGGGGCATGAGGCATCGTTGCTGCCGCTGTCGATGTATCCGTTATTGGCGTGGCGGATGCAGCGCGCCAAACGTGGCGAAGGCATCTATCAGCAGTTGGCGAAGTTCGGTCGCGAGCAGCAGGGCACGATTCGTCGGGTGTTGGCGTCTGTTGAAGCACAGGGTGCTTTGGGTGCCGGCAGTCTGTCGACTCGCGAAGACAAGGCTGGGCCTTGGTGGGACTGGAGCGCGGAGAAACATGCGCTGGAATGGTTGTTCGCCACCGGCGAAGTGACAGTGGCGGGGCGGCGCGGATTTGAGCGTTTGTATGATTTGCCCGAGCGGGTAATGCCGGCGTCGATCCTGCAGCAGACCCTGCCTGATGAGGCCCAAGCGCAGCGCGGATTATTGCTGCATGCCGCTGAAGCACTGGGCGTCGGCACGGAAAAAGATCTGCGTGACTACTTTCGTTTGAATCCGGCAGATGCCCGTCCGCGCTTTGCCGAACTGGTTGAGGCCGGACAGTTGCTCACCTGTGAAGTGGCCGGTTGGCGGCAAATCGCCTATTGCCTGCCGGAGCCGAAAGTCCCGCGCAAGGTAGCGGCCAGCGCGCTGTTATCACCGTTCGATTCATTGGTCTGGGAGCGCAGTCGCACCGAGCGTCTGTTCGATTTCCGCTATCGACTGGAGATCTACACGCCTCAGGACAAACGGGTTTACGGGTACTACGTGTTGCCGTTTCTACACAACGAACGGATTGCTGCGCGGGTCGATCTGCGTTCCGAGCGGGGATCGGGGCGACTGGCGGTGCAGGCGGTATACGAGGAGGCGCCGGGGCTGGATGACGAGGGGATGCTGGCGCTGGCGGGGAATTTACGGCGGATGGCGGATTGGCTGGGGTTGGAGACGGTGAAGCTTAATTGTGAGCGCGAGAGTGCGGGGCGGTTGCGGGTGGCATTGGCGCAAATTGATGTTGATTGATTGGGACTCTTCGCGAGCAAGCCCACACTGGATTTGTGTTGTTCACTAAACCAGTGTGGGGGCGGGCTTGCTCGCGAATGCGGCCTGTCAGACGCTAGATGCCAGACTGATTCAACGGCGAACCTGCTTCAGCGTCTCAGCAATCAAAAACGCCAGTTCCAGCGACTGATCGGCATTCATGCGCGGGTCACAGTGCGTGTGATAACGATCCGACAAGCCATCTTCAGTGATCGGCCGCGCCCCACCAATGCACTCGGTGACATTCTGCCCGGTCATCTCGATATGAATCCCTCCGGCATAAGTGCCTTCGGCTTCGTGCACCTGGAAGAACTGTTTCACCTCGCCGAGGATCTGCGCAAAATCGCGGGTCTTGTAGCCGCTGCTGGCCTTGATCGTGTTGCCGTGCATCGGGTCACAGCTCCATAGCACCTGCTTGCCTTCACGCTGCACCGCACGGATCAGTGCTGGCAGGTGATCGCCGACCTTGTTCGCGCCCATTCGCGCGATCAGGTTCAGGCGACCCGGATCGTTGTCGGGGTTGAGCACGTCGATCAGGCGGATCAAATCGTCGGGATCCATGCTCGGGCCGACTTTCACCCCGATCGGGTTGTTCACACCGCGCAGGAATTCGACGTGAGCGCCGTCGAGCTGACGGGTGCGGTCGCCGATCCACAGCATGTGCGCCGAGCAATCGTAGTAATCGTTGGTTAGGCTGTCGCGACGCACGAAGGCTTCTTCGTAGTTCAACAGCAGTGCTTCGTGGGCGGTGAAGAAACTGGTTTCGCGCAATTGCGGCGAGCTGTCCATGCCGCAAGCGCGCATGAAAGCCAGGGTTTCATCGATGCGGCCAGCGAGGTGGCTGTACTTCTCGGCCAGCGCCGAGTTGGCGATGAAATCGAGATTCCACTTGTGCACTTGATGCAGGTCGGCAAAACCGCCCTGGGCGAAGGCGCGCAACAGGTTCAGTGTCGCGGTGGACTGGTGATAAGACTGCAGCAGGCGTTCCGGGTCAGGCACACGGCTTTTTTCGTCAAAACCGATGCCGTTGACGATGTCGCCACGGTAGGCCGGCAGGGTCACGCCGCCGATGGTTTCGTCGTTGGCTGAGCGCGGCTTGGCAAACTGGCCGGCCATACGCCCAACCTTGACCACCGGGCAACCCGCGGCGAAGGTCATGACGATCGCCATTTGCAGCAACACTTTAAACGTGTCGCGAATTTTCGCCGCGGAAAATTCGGCAAAGCTTTCGGCGCAGTCACCGCCCTGCAGCAGGAACGCCCGCCCCTGAGTCACCTCGGCAAACTGACGACGCAGTTCGCGTGCTTCGCCGGCAAACACCAGTGGCGGATAGCTGGCCAATGTCTGCTCGACCTGGCGCAAGTGCGCGGCGTCGGGGTATTGGGGTTGTTGCTGGATCGGCAGGGCACGCCAGCTATCAGGGCTCCAGGGTTGGTTCATCACGGTCTCTAAGGTTCTACGCACGGAAGGCCATGGTATCAGCAAATTAGTGCGTGACCTGTTCCTGCCCCTTCGCCGACAATCGCCGCTTTGCCACGGCGCCAAAGCGGTGCCATCGCGTCACCGCGCCCGGTGACCATCAGGAGACGAAATGACTGAGGAACGCGTCGAGCATCTGCTCGCCGAAGTACAGGATGAGTTCGGCGTGATTCGCGTGCTGGAAGTGGCTGATTACCGCTTTCTCGAATTCGGCGATGCAATCGAGCAGAGCTGCGTGTTCACCGCTGATCCGAGCTGGCTGGAATACGACTACACCCGGGCGATGCTGATTGGCGCGTTGTGCCATGAGCGGCCGGAGAGTGCGCTGTTCCTCGGACTGGGCGCCGGTACGCTGACTCAGGCCTGCCTCAAGTTCCTGCCTTTGGAGGATGTCGAAGCGATTGAGCTGCGTCCCGACGTGCCGCGTCTGGCCATTGAATACCTTGGGCTGGATGATGATCCGCGTCTGTACATTCGCGTTGGCGATGCGCTCGAGTTGCTGCCAACCGCCGAGCCGGCGGATCTGATTTTTGTCGACCTCTATACCGATGTCGGGCCGGGTGTCGGGCACCTTGCCTGGCGTTTCCTGGGTGACTGTCAGAAGCGTCTGAATCCGGGCGGCTGGCTGGTGATCAATCAGTGGGCCACCGATGACGGCAAGCCGCTGGGCGCGGCGTTGTTGCGCGGGCTCTATCATCGACATTACTGGGAGTTGCCGGTGAAGGAGGGCAATGTGATTCTGATTGTCCCGGCGGATCTCGATCAGGCACTGGACATGCAGGCGCTGACGGCCCGGGCCGAAGCACTGGCGCCGCAGTTGGGGTATTCGTTGCAGTCGTTGATCAAAGCCATTCGTCCGGCGACTTGAGTCTTCAGTGCTGACCCCTTCGCCAGCAAGCCCGCTCCCACACTTGAAATGCATTCCAAATGTGGGAGCGGGCTTGCTCGCGAAGAGGGCCTGAAGAGCACCACATTTCTCAGATCCCTTTGAAGATGCCCGGGCGCCGTTCAACCAGCGACTTGATACCTTCCTTGGCATCCTCACTACTCAGCAACTTTTTCACCAGCGTCGGCAACCCCTGCGCCGCCGCCGTCTCACCTTCATAGCGCGCCTGTCGCGCCGATTGCAACGTCGCCTGTACCCCCAACGGCGCCTGTCGGGCAATCCGCTCAGCCAGTTCAATCGCCCGTGGCAGCAGATCTTCGCTGGCCATCACTTCCTGCACCAACCCCAGCCTTAATGCGTCGTGGGCATCAAACTCATCCCCGGTCAGCAACCAACGCATGGCATTGCCCCAGCCGGCCACCTGATGAAAACGTAAAGTCGCGCCACCAAAAGGAAAGATCCCACGCTGAACTTCCATTTGCGCGAAGCGGGTATTGCTCGCACACAGGTTGATATCCGCCGCCAGCATCAACTCGATACCAATGGTCAGGCAGTAGCCTTGCACCGCGACAATCACCGGTTTGCTCACCCGTGGGCCGACGAACACCCCCCATGGATCACAACCGCCGGTCGGAACTTGCCAGCCTTGCGCAAGGGCGGCGCTCGCATTCACCAGATCCAGACCAGCGGTAAAGTGCTCGCCATGCCCGAACACCACCGCCACCCGCGCCTCGCTGTCGGCCTCGAACTCGCCGTAGGCAAGGCTCAAGTCATTGAGCAGGTCGAGGTCGAACGCATTGCGCTTGGCCGCTCGGTCGAGGCCGATCAGGTGGACATGGCCACGACGTTCTCGGCTGACACGGCCGGGGCAGGGCTGATTCATGGCTAAATCCTCAGGCGGGAAGGGCGGGCAGCGACGGTATGCCGCACATCGGTGAATCGTTTTAGCGTCATCACCCGTAGGGCCGGGCCTTTGAAAAATAGACCTTGGCGCGATTATCCGCAAAACCCCACTACACAGCGGTGACGCACGCATTCAGGCGATAAAAAAAGCTCCCTTTTTGGGCAAAATCCGGTATAGTGCGCGCCGGCCTTTAACCGGGCCGCGTTTAGGTAGCGCAATTTCCCGAAGTCAGCTTCGGCTGCACGTCCGCATTGCGGGCTCTTCCCGGACGATTCTTTTTCTCATTCATTCGTTTTCGCAAATCCCCGCCGACAAAGCTGCCAGGGCGACTCTTGAGTCTCAACACGGCATGCGCAGCTTTGGAGCATGGGTCTTTGCGGATGCACTTAGAGGCAGACCCATGACCCAGGAAACCGGCGGATTCGCCGCTTTTAATCTTAACCCGAATATTCTTGCAGCCGTCGCAGCGACCGGCTACGAAGAGCCTTCGGCGATTCAGCAGCAATCGATCCCGATCATCATGGCCGGCCAGGACATGATTGGCCAGGCGCAAACCGGTACCGGTAAAACCGCCGCGTTCGCACTGCCTATTCTGCACCGCATCGATCCTGCCAAGCGCGAACCGCAAGCCCTGATCCTGGCGCCAACCCGAGAGTTGGCGCTGCAAGTAGCAACCGCTTTTGAAACCTACGCCAAGCAAATGCCAGGCGTCACCGTTGTCGCCGTTTACGGCGGCGCGCCGATGGGCCCGCAACTCAAGGCTATCCGTAACGGCGCACAGATCGTTGTCGCCACTCCGGGCCGTCTGTGCGACCACCTGCGTCGCGACGAGAAAGTGCTGTCGACCGTGAACCACCTGGTTCTCGACGAAGCTGACGAAATGTTGAAACTGGGCTTCATGGATGACCTGGAAGTCATCTTCAAGGCTCTGCCAGCGACCCGTCAGACCGTTTTGTTCTCGGCTACCCTGCCGCAGTCGATCCGCGCCATTGCCGAACGCCACCTGCGCGATCCGCAACACGTCAAGATCCAGACCAAGACCCAAACCGTTACCGCGATCGAACAGGCTCACCTGTTGGTTCACGCTGACCAGAAGACTTCGGCCGTTCTCAGCTTGCTGGAAGTGGAAGATTTCGACGCTCTGATCATGTTCGTGCGCACCAAGCAAGCGACCCTGGATCTGGCCAGTGCCCTCGACGCAAAAGGCTACAAAGCCGCTGCGCTGAACGGTGACATCGCCCAGAACCAGCGTGAGCGCGTAATTGACTCGCTCAAGGATGGCCGTCTGGACATCGTTGTAGCGACCGACGTTGCTGCTCGTGGTCTCGACGTTCCACGTATCACTCACGTGTTCAACGTTGACATGCCGTACGACCCAGAGTCCTACGTGCACCGTATCGGCCGTACTGGCCGTGCCGGTCGCGAAGGTCGTGCACTGCTGCTGGTGACTCCACGTGAGCGCCGCATGCTGCAAGTGATCGAGCGTGTAACCGGTCAGAAAGTTGCCGAGGTTCGCCTGCCGGACGCTCAGGCAGTTCTCGATGCGCGCATCAAGAAACTGACCAACAGCCTGGCGCCGCTGGTTGCCGATGCTGAATCGACTCACGGTGAGCTGCTGGATCGTCTGACTGCAGACATCGGTTGCACGCCGCGTGCTCTGGCTGCTGCTCTGCTGCGCAAGGCCACCAATGGTCAAGCGCTGACGCTGGCTGCGATCGAGAAGGAACGTCCACTGGTGCCTAACAACGCACCGCGTGGCGACCGTCCTGAACGTAGCGGTGACCGTCCGGACCGTGGTGATCGCGAGCGTCGCGCGCCAATTCCTTTGGGCGAAGGCCGTGCTCGTTGCCGTACCGCGCTGGGTGCGCGTGACGGTATCGCCGCTAAAAACCTGCTGGGCGCCATCCTCAACGAAGGTGGTCTGGCCCGTGAAGCGATCGGTCGCATCCAGGTGCGTGACAGCTTCAGCCTCGTTGAGCTGCCGGAAGATGGTCTGGACAAACTCCTGACCAAGCTGAAGGACACTCGCGTTGCCGGTAAGCAGCTGAAACTGCGTCGCTATCGCGAAGATTGATCCGCCCTGGGCTGATTGATCGAACATAAAAAATCCCCGACTGGTTCGGGGATTTTTTTTGCCTGTTTTTTATGCTCCCACAAAACCTGTGGGAGCGAGCCTGCTCGCGAAGGCGTCAGCCGAAACGATAAATATCCATACCCAGCGCACCCATCGTGAAGCCCTGATGCGCCACACTGAATTCACCCCCGGCACCCCGAGCGAAGTACAACGGCAACAAATGCTCATCACTTGGATGGCTGCGCACCGCGTTAGGCGCCTGCTGGCGGTAGTCATGCAGCGCCGCTTCATCTTCGGTCGCAAGCTTGTCGATCACCCAGTCACGGAATTCCCTTGCCCACGGCTCGACGCTCTCCGGACCGGCATGCCAGTCCAGCTCACGCAGGTTGTGAGTGATGCTGCCAGAGCCGATCAGCAAAATCCCTTGTTCGCGCAGGCTTGCCAGCGCACGGCCGACGCGTGTTTGCAGTGCCGGACCGCCGCGACTCGGTAACGAAACTTGCACCACTGGAATATTTGCCTCGGGATACATCAGAGACAGCGGCACCCAGACGCCGTGATCGAACGGGCGCTGTGGGTCGAGGCGCACGGGGAGACCGTTGATGGTCAGCAGATCGGCGACCTCGGCAGCCAGTTGCGGATTGCCCTGCGCCGGGTACTGCACTTCAAACAGGGCGCTCGGGAAACCGCCGAAGTCATGCAATGTCTCGGGTTGCGGATGGCTGCTGACCAGCAATTCGTGACTCTCCCAGTGTGCGGAGACAATCACGATGGCTTCGGGCCTGGGCAATTCGGCGGCCAGTCGTGCGAGGGCAGGGCCGCTGGCGCCGGGCTCCAGCGCGAGCATGGGCGATCCATGGGAGATAAACAGGCTGGGAAGCATGGACGGGTTCCTGAGCGGTAAGATGAGCCATCTTCAGTCAGTTCATTGATCTAAATCTAATATAAGTTTTAACGCTTTTTGATCGATTTTTTAGGAGCGACACATGCAGCCTGAGTTTTGGCACAAGAAGTGGGCATCTGACCAGATCGGCTTTCATCAGCCTGAGGTGAACCCCCATTTGCAGCGGCACTGGCCGGATCTGCCGATCCCTGTATCGGCCCGCGTACTGGTGCCACTGTGTGGGAAAAGTCTGGATTTGCTGTGGCTGGCCGGGCGTGGCCACAAGGTTTTAGGGGTTGAGCTGTCGGAAAAAGCTGTCGAGGATTTTTTCAGCGAGCAGCGGGTGTCCCCGCAAATCAGCGAGAGGGGCGTATTCAAGGTATATCGCGCTGGATCTATCGAGCTGTGGTGTGGTGATTTCTTTGCACTGAAAGCGGACGATGTCGCCGATTGCACAGCGCTGTACGACCGGGCAGCGATGATCGCGCTCCCGCCACCGATGCGTGAGCAGTATGCGGCGCACCTTCAGCAGATCTTGCCGCAGGGCTTGCAAGGGGTGTTGATTACGCTGGATTACGATCAGTCACAGATGTCCGGGCCGCCGTTCGCGGTGTTGGACGATGAGGTGCAGCGGTTGCTGGGCGGTGGCTGGCAGGTGCAAGTGCTGGAACAGCAGGATGTGCTGGGGGAGAGCTGGAAGTTCTTGCAGGCTGGCGTGACGCGGTTGGAGGAGAGGGTTTACCGTATTTCCAGTCATTAGTTTTTTTGGGGGGCAGTACTGATGTCATCGCTGACTTGCCAGCGATGACGTCAGCAAAAGCAGCCCATTACTCGAAGCAATAAAAAAGACCCGCATCACTGCGGGCCCTCTTTTTTTATATGGGCAGGTTCAACCGCGACGACGCAAAGCGTCGATACGCTCTTCCAGCGGCGGGTGGCTCATGAACATGCGGGCGAAGCCCTGCTTGATGCCACCGTTGATGCCAAACGCATTCAGGGTGTCCGGCATATGTACCGGCAGGCCCTGTTCGGCGCGCAGGCGTTGCAGTGCACCGATCATCGCGCTGGTGCCGGCCAGACGTGCACCGGCTTCGTCGGCGCGGAATTCGCGTTTGCGCGAGAACCACATGACGATCGCACTGGCCAGGATGCCCAGTACCAGTTCGGCGAAGATGGTGGCCACGTAGTAGGCAATGCCCCGGCCTTCTTCGTTCTTGAAAAAGAACTTGTCGACGAAGTTGCCGATGATCCGCGCGAAGAACATCACGAAAGTGTTTACCACGCCCTGGATCAGCGCCAGGGTGACCATGTCGCCGTTGGCAACGTGGCCGATTTCGTGGGCCAGCACGGCTTTCACTTCATCGGGCGAAAAACGCTCGAGCAGGCCCTGACTGACGGCGACCAGTGCGTCGTTCTTGTTCCAGCCAGTGGCGAACGCGTTCGCTTCGTAGGCCGGGAAGATACCGACTTCGGGCATCTTGATCCCGGCTTCGCGGGACAATTGCTCGACGGTTTGCAGCAGCCATTGCTCATGCCGGGTACGTGGCTGGCTGATGATCTGAGTGCCGGTGCTCATCTTCGCCATCCACTTGGAGATGAACAGCGAGAACAGGGAGCCGGCGAAACCAAAGACCGCACAGAAAACCAGCAGCTGACTGAGGTCGAGATCAACCCCGTTGGCCGCCATGAACCCGTTGAAGCCGAAAAGGCTCAGGGTGATGCTGGCTATCAGCACGACCGCCAGGTTAGTGGCCAAAAACAGCAGGATGCGCATCATGGTTGTAGAAATCTCCTCAAGCTAAAGATGTAGCGTACTGCGGGGTATATAAGGTGCTGCACCCGGCTATTCAACCGGGTGACTATTTCAAACTGTGTCCTACAGCGATTTCTTCGGCGCACGCCCCATTTCCCACAACAGACACTGACACGGACGACACACAGCCGCGACCCGTCGCCATTGCGTCAGACGTATATGACCGGTGCGAATCGCAAGTGTAGAGGGCGTGTGGAGGAGGGGAGCGCAGAAGTGTTGCTGAATCAGACAGTGCGCAACGTTCGGGCCGTTGCGCACTGCTGGCCATCTACTGGCGGTAGGACTTGAGGAAGTTGCCGATGCGGCCGATGGCCATTTCGAGCTCGTCGACCCGGGGCAGGGTGACGACGCGGAAGTGATCCGGCCACGGCCAGTTGAATGCCGTGCCTTGCACCACCAGCAACTTTTCGGAGAGCAACAGGTCAAGGACGAATTTTTCGTCGTTGTGGATCGGGCAGACCTTCGGATCGATCCGTGGGAACGCGTAAAGCGCGCCCATCGGTTTGACGCAACTCACCCCCGGGATGTCGTTGAGCAGTTCCCAGGTACGGTTGCGCTGTTCCAGCAGGCGACCTTGCGGCAGTACCAGATCATTGATGCTCTGATAGCCGCCCAGTGCGGTCTGGATCGCATGTTGGCTTGGCACGTTTGCGCACAGACGCATGTTGGCCAGCATGTCGATGCCTTCGATGTAACTCTGGGCGTTGTGTTTCGGTCCTGAAATCGCGATCCAGCCGGAACGGAAGCCAGCCACGCGATAGGACTTCGACAGACCGTTGAAGGTCAGGCACAGCAGATCCGGGGCCAGGGACGCGGTGCAGATGTGCACCGCGTCGTCGTACAGAATCTTGTCGTAGATTTCGTCGGAGAACACCACCAGGTTGTGCTGACGGGCCAGTTCCAGCATGCCCAGCAACACTTCCTTCGAATACACCGCGCCGGTCGGGTTGTTCGGGTTGATGATCACCATGGCCTTGGTATTCGGGGTTATTTTGGCCTTGATGTCGGCCAGGTCCGGGAACCAGTCGGCGCCTTCGTCGCACAGGTAGTGCACCGCGTTGCCGCCGGCCAGGCTCACGGCAGCGGTCCACAGCGGATAGTCTGGCGCCGGCACCAACACTTCGTCGCCATTGTTGAGCAGCGCCTGCAGCGACATCACGATCAACTCGGAAACGCCGTTACCCAGGTAGATGTCTTCGATGCCGACACCTTCGACCTGTTTCTGCTGGTAGTACTGCATCACGGCCTTGCGCGCACTGAACAGACCTTTGGAATCGCTGTAGCCTTGCGCGGTCGGCAGGTTGCGGATCACATCCTGAAGGATTTCGTCCGGCGCTTCGAAACCGAACGGCGCCGGATTGCCGATGTTCAGCTTGAGGATGCGCTGGCCTTCCTCTTCCAGTCGTTTGGCGTGCTTGAGCACCGGGCCGCGAATGTCGTAGCAGACGTTGGCGAGCTTGTTCGATTTGCTGAACTGCATGGCGATGTGATCCCGAAAATGAACGATCCAGACGGTGGATGGACAACCGTGCTGGGATTCCTGCGTCTTCGTACAGGCGAATGTCTTGAGGCGTAGTGCCCAGAATCCGTTTGAATGCGCCCGGTCTGGCTGCCAGACTGGCGTGTGACGAGGCGCAATCATACGTGCCGCCCGATCCGTGGAAAAGGTACAGATCGGGCTTTTTCAGCCGCTGAGGTGTGATGATGGAAAAGTTGGAAAAAACCCTGGAAGAATGGAAAGCCATGCTCGATCCGCAGCAGTACGAGGTTTGCCGCCTCAGTGCGACCGAGCGACCGTTCTCCGGCAAGTACAACGCCACCAAAACTGATGGTGTTTACCACTGCGTCTGCTGTAACGAGCCATTGTTCGACTCCACGACCAAATTCGATTCCGGTTGCGGTTGGCCTAGCTTCTACGCGCCAATCGGAGAAAGTGCCATGACCGAAATCCGCGATATCAGCCACGGCATGATTCGTACTGAAGTGAAATGCGCGCGCTGTGATGCGCATTTGGGGCACGTCTTCCCGGACGGCCCGCCGCCGACTGGTTTGCGCTATTGCATCAACTCGGTGTGTCTGGAACTGGTACCCCGCTCGTAACGCGCCCCCCGGGAACTGACGAAGGTAGCGATCTTTTGATCTTTCAAAATCACAGATCGCAGCCTTCGGCTGCTTCAGGGCAGGGTCGATCCCATTAATTAAATTGCATGCAATTCAATTGCTCGCTATGTTTTCGTCTTCTTCCTGATTTCAGAGCGCGCCCCATGAGCGACAACCTGCTTAATATCCCTTGCACCACCATCAAGGGTGAGCAAAAAACCTTGGCTGATTTCGCCGGTAAAGCGGTGTTGGTGGTCAACACTGCCAGCAAGTGCGGCTTCACCCCACAGTACAAAGGGCTGGAGGAACTCTGGCAGACCTACAAGGATCAAGGTCTGGTAGTTCTGGGCTTTCCATGCAATCAATTCGGCAAGCAGGAGCCGGGCAATGAAGGCGCGATCAGTCAGTTCTGCGAACTGAATTTCGGTGTCAGCTTCCCGCTGTTCAAAAAGATCGAAGTCAACGGCGCCAGCGCCCACCCATTGTTTGTGCAATTGAAGAAGCGCGCTCCGGGTCTACTCGGTTCTGAGGGCATCAAGTGGAACTTCACCAAATTCCTGATTGGCAAGGATGGCCAGTTGGTCAAGCGCTTTGCGCCGGCCACCAAACCGCAGGATCTGAGCCGCGAGATCGAAGCCCTGCTCAAATGAACAGCCTGTCCGTCGATTCCCTGAACCTCGACAGTCAGTTGTGCTTCAAGCTGTATGCCGCTTCCCGTGCGGTGATCCGCGCCTACAAGCCGATGCTCGATCAGCTTGGCCTGACCTACCCGCAATACCTGGCGATGCTGGTGTTGTGGGAATGGCAGGCCAGCGCGCCAGAGCAACCGACGGTCAAGGCACTTGGCGAACGACTGGCGCTGGATTCCGGCACCTTGACCCCATTGCTCAAGCGGCTGGAGCAATTTCAACTGGTACAGCGTCAGCGCTCGGTGCGCGATGAGCGTGAGGTGCATTTGAGCCTGACGGCGGCGGGACAAGCGCTACGCGAGCAGGTCGGGCCACTGAAGGCCCGTCTGCTGTGCGACAGCGGTGTGGATCTGGATCGATTGAGTGACTTGCGCGACGGACTCGATCACTTGCTGGGCCAAATCAAAGCGCTGGCGTAGTCGTAATCCATTGGTCCAGCAATGCCGCCAGCTCTTCACGGCGAAACGGCTTGGCCAAGTAGTCACTCATGCCCGCCGCCCGA
Source organism: Pseudomonas sp. NPDC087615 (assembly GCF_044743445.1). Classification (NCBI taxonomy): domain Bacteria; kingdom Pseudomonadati; phylum Pseudomonadota; class Gammaproteobacteria; order Pseudomonadales; family Pseudomonadaceae; genus Pseudomonas; species Pseudomonas sp. NPDC087615. The sequence continues at coordinate 72,877 of NZ_JBIUWM010000006.1, forward strand.
CAGCGTTCGCGCTCCTCGGACATAGCGTTGGCGGTCAACGCGACAATCGGCAGGTTTGGCCAGCGTCCGCTCTGGCGAATCTGTCGGCTCGCTTCATAACCGTCCATCACGGGCATGTTGCAGTCCATCAGCACCAGATCGAATTCCTGATACTCCAACTGATCCAGCGCTTCGGCGCCATGGGCAGCCACCACGACATCACAGCCCAGTTTGCCGAGCATGCCTTTGGCCACCAGTTGATTGACCGGGTTGTCCTCGACCAGCAGCACGCGCCCGCGTCTGACGGGGGGCGAAGTTTCGAGTTGTGCATCGTTGATGGTGGCGACCTCCGGGTTCAGGGTGCGCCGCAGATTCTGATAGAGCGCGTTACGCGCCAGTGGTCGGGCCTGCTGTTGCAACGGGGCGAGGGCTGCCGCTTCTTCGCTGGGCAGGAAACTGCCGTAGGCGGTCACCAGCAGGATCGGAGCGGTGAGTGTCGGACGCAGTCCGAACAGGCACTCAGGGCAGTCAGTGATCAGCACATCGGGCGAAAGCCCCAGCAGCGAGTCATCAATAGTGCGTTGTTCGTATGCAAGGCCCCAGACCGGCAGCAGATTTTTCAACAACTCTGCCAAGCCACTGCTGGCGGCGGTAATGGCGAGGACTTTGCCTTGAAGAAGAACCGGAGCCAGTGCTCGGGTATGGCAGGGCAGCGGAAGCTCGGCGCAGAACTGGCTGCCGAAACCTGTCTCGGAACTGATACTCAGGCGTCCCTGCATGGCTTCGCAGAGGTTGTAAGTCAGCGCCAATCCCAGTCCTGTGCCTCCGTACTGGCGGGTAATGCCGGCACCTGCCTGAGTGAACGGCTGGAAGATCTTCACCTGTGCTTCCTGTGCGATACCGATACCGGTGTCGCAGACTTCGATACGTACGCCATCCTTGTAGGTCGACAATCGCACATCCACCCGCCCGAATCGGGTAAATTTCAGGGCGTTGGACAGCAGGTTGCTGACGATCTGCCGAACCCGGGTCGGATCGCCCAGCACCAGTGCGGGGAAGTGCGGATCAATCAGGCAGGTCAGCTCGACGCTCGGCGCCGCGTTCTGCGACAGCAGGTTGGCGGTGTCCTCGATCAATGAGCCGAGATCGAACGGGATGTGCTCGAGTTCCAGTTGCCCTGCATCGAATTTAGAGAGGTCGAGAATATCGTTAAGCAACTCCACCAGCACTTTGCCCGAGTCGTGGGCGATTGATAGCTGTTGTTGTTGCTCGGCATTCAGCGGTCCGTCGAGTGATAGCGCAATCATCCCCAGCAGACCGTTGAGTGGCGTGCGGATCTCATGGCTCATGTTGGCCAGGAACGCCGACCGTGCTTCGGCCATCTCCAGCGCAGTGCCGCGGGCGACTTCAAGCTCCTGATTAGACTGGCTGAGCCGGGTATTGATCGCTTTGAGTTCGGCGGTCCGTGTCGAGACGATGTCTTCCAGTTGGCCGAGGTATTCGGTCAGACGGTTTTCGGCGTTGCGCCGCTGCTGGATCTCGGTGGCGATGTTCTCGAATTGCTGATTGGCGACTTTGACCAGTACGCCGATTTCATCGTTGGCATGCCCGGCCGGGCATTCCAGCGTGGCCGCTTCGGCGCTGCGAGGGTCACGTCCGCTGAGCTCGCGAATGACGCGAACCAGCGGTTTGGTCAGCATCACGTAAAACAGCGCCAGCAGAATGCCGGTCAGGATCAGGCTGCGCGCGAAGCCATTGAGCAGTGTGACCTCGGCCCGGCGCAGGAAGCGGCTGCCGTACGTGTAGGTGTCGACTTCAAGACTCAGGATTCCCAGCGATTCGTTGGGCAGGTGATCCAGATACAGGCGATCTTCGAATTGACGCTTGGCGCCGAAGAGGAAATCGCTGATCACCCGATAGCCGTTTTGCAGCTCAGGGCGTTTTACACTGGCCAGCACCGTATTGTTGTTGTCGATCAGTTGCGCAGAAATGATTGCCGGTGAGCGCAGCAGGCCCAAGGCGAGTTCCTGGGCCAGTTCGGCATCGATGTTGTAGGCAATGCGTGATGCCGGGTTATGGCTGATCTCCAGCAAAGACAGGATTTCACGGTTGATGGCGGCGTCTTCACTGGCATAATCGATGCCGATTTGCAGTAGGCTGAGCAGCGTGCCGAGAATGAACCCGACCAGCACAGTAAGCCTGGCTTGTTTGTATGACAGCCGGTGAGTGAATTTGATATCCATGGGGTGTTGAACCACTTCCGTTTCCCTTCGCTGCTCAAGCATAGTCGATCATGTACGGATACCGAGGTTCCCGAATCGCCTTGTAACAAGGCTCGGCGCGGGAATTTTGATCTGAGTGTCGTCGCTGGATCGCCATCATCACTGTGAAAGTGTCCGAGGAGAAGACGTGGATTCCCGATTGAATGCTTTTCTTGAACGTGCCGAGTCTGTTCTGGCGCGGATCGAACCGTTGTTGCCGGTCCCTCGTCCCGTCATCGACTGGGGTATTTGCCTGGCTGCGCGCTGGCAGCGTGACGGACGCAGCGGTTTTCTGCTGCCGCTGGAAGTCAGCCTCGACATGCGGCTGTCCGACCTGATCGGTGTTGACCGTCAGCTTGAGCAACTGGGGCGCAACACCCGGCAATTCCTCGACGGCATGCCGGCCAACCACGCTTTGCTCTGGGGCTCGCGCGGCACCGGCAAATCCTCGCTGGTACGCGCGTTGCTCGCCGAGCACGCCAAGGCTGGCCTGCGCCTGATCGAGATCGAGCGCGACCATCTGGCCGACTTGCCGCGTGTGGTCGAGCAGATTGCCAAACTGCCGCAACGTTTTGTGCTGTTCTGCGATGACTTGTCGTTCGAATCCGGTGAAGGTGATTACCGCATTCTCAAAAGCGTGCTTGACGGCTCTCTGGAGCAGGCGCCGGACAACGTCTTGCTGTACGCCACTTCCAATCGCCGTCACCTGGTGCCGGAGAAGGAAAGCGACAACGAGAACTGGAAACGCGTCGACGGCGAGCTGCACCCCAGTGAAGCGGTGGAAGACAAGATCGCGCTGTCGGATCGTTTCGGTCTGTGGCTGTCGTTTTATCCGTTTACCCAAGAACACTTCCTGAATGTTGTCGAACACTGGATCGGCCAGTTGGCCGCCAAGGCTGGCCTGAGCTGGCAGCGCGACGAAGCACTGGACATCCTTGCCGTGCGTTGGGCCACCGGCCGCGGCAATCGCAACGGACGTTGCGCGTACCAATTCGCCCGTTATTGGGTGGGACTGAAATTGTTGGAGCACAAGGCATGATTGATTTGCAACAAAGCGGCCAGGGCCTCGAAGGCTATGGCATGTTGGCCGCGCAACTGGAGTCGCTGCTGGCGGATGAGCGCGATTTTATCGCCAACGCTGCGCAGTTTTCCGCGTTCCTGTTCAACCAGCTCGAGGATCTGAACTGGGCGGGTTTCTACCTCAATCGCCACGAAGAACTGGTGCTCGGCCCGTTTCAGGGCCAGATCGCTTGCGTGCGTATTCCGTTCGGGCGCGGTGTGTGTGGCGCCGCAGCGGCCACTCGGCAGACCCAGCGGGTTGAAGACGTTCACGCGTTTCCCGGTCATATCGCCTGCGACAGCGCCTCGAACAGTGAACTGGTCGTGCCGCTGGTCAAGGAGGGGCGCCTGATCGGTGTTCTTGACCTCGACAGCCCGAAGCTTGCGCGATTTGGTGCCACCGATCAGACGGGTATCGAGCAACTGGCGGCGATCTTCCTGCGCCTGACCGACTGCTGATCACCCGCCAAGGCCAGCCTTTTGCAACAGGCTGGCCGTATCCACCGCATCAATCTGGTGTGGATCGAGAAAACGTTCGGCGTACTGCATGTACACGCCGTCGTTGATGAATAATCCAAACAACTGTGCATCGATGTGCGCCTCGCGGCACATGGTAGCCATGATCCCCAGGGCCTCGCTCAACGACTTGGCTTTCTTGTAGGGACGATCGGCCGCAGTGAGTGCCTCGAAAATATCGGCGATCGCCATCATTCTTGCTGGCAGGCTCATCTCTTCGCGCTTCAGGCGTTTCGGGTAACCGGTGCCGTCCATTTTTTCATGATGGCCACCCGCGATTTCGGCAATGCTGTCGAGGTGGCCGGGGAAGGGCAGGTGGCTGAGCATCATGATCGTCTGCACCATGTGGTGATTGATGATGTAGCGCTCTTCGCGGGTCAGTGTTCCGCGCACGATGCTCAGGTTATACAGCTCGCCGCGATTGTATTTGTAGCGCGGCACATCCAGCTTGAAGCCCCATGGATTGTCGTCCGCAATCAACTCGTTTGCGTCGCGTTCAAGTAAATGTTCGGGTTTGTCCGCCAGCAACTTTTCGTGCGCTGGCAAACTCTGCACTGGCGTTTTCGCCTGGCGCTTGTTTTCTTCCCATGACACGCCCAAACGGTCATCCAGCGTCCGCACCCATGTGCGTTGGGACAGATCCTGCAGGCGCTGCAGATCCGCTTCGGCCATCGCTTCACTGCCCAGGTTGCAGCGGGCCACAAAGGCAAAGTCTTCGTCCAGTTCGCACAGGGTTGCATCGCGCCGTTCGACCAGTGAGGTTTCGTCTCCACCCAGGGCCAGGGCCTGCCAGTAAATGATCCAGGCATCGCGCTTGAGCACTTCGAAACGGGTGCGGATTTCGTGGATGCGGTCGTTGAGGGTTTCCAGTTTGGTGGCCTTGTCGACCACGTATTCCGGCGTCGTGACCTTGCCGCAGTCGTGCAGCCACGCGGCAATGTGCAAGGCTTCCCATTCATCCTCGGTGGGCTGATAGGCCTTGAAGGCGGGCGCCTGGCTTGCCGCAGCGGCCTGGGCGAGCATCAGGGTCAGCTCCGGCACTCGCTGACAATGCCCGCCGGTATAGGGGCTCTTGGCGTCGATGGCCCCGGCGAGTAACTGAATGAATGCATCGAGCAGTTGTTTCTGTCTGGCTTGCAGGCGTTGGCTCTCGATACTGACAGCAGCGGCACCGGAGACTGCCTGCAAGAAGGCAATGCGGTCGGGTCGCAGTTTTTCGAGGTCGGCCGGGGTGCCGCTGTCGTTGATCAGCAGAATCAGCAGCCCGATGGTTTCGTCGTGGCGGTTGTGCAGGCGGATGCCGATCAGATGGATGCGCGGCGAGGCCATTGCCAGCAAGACTTTCTGCAGATCCCCGGCCTGATCGACACCAATGTTGCTCACCACATTGTCGGCGCTGACCAATTGTTCAAACCATGCGGGGCCCTGGCTTTCGTGCAGGTCGTGCCCCTGAATATCGAACGCCTCCAACGCTTGAGGTGTGCCATTGATCACCAGCCCGTAAGGCTCCATGCGGCTGTCATCATTTTCACGCAGATAGATCAGCCCTGCCTGTGCCTGGGCGATCTGCACCGTTTCGAACAGTACCCGTTGCAGCAGCGGTGCGAACCGGGTTTCGGCCCCCAGGGTGTCGGTAATCCGGAAGAAACTTGCCAAGGTATCTTTCATTCGGGCCATCGACACGCTCAATTGGTCGACTTCAAGTACCGGAGAGCGCCGTGCCAGCGGAAAGTTGAAATCGAAACTGCGGATCGCGTCCGCTTCCTTCACCAGCGCATGCAGCGGTTTGACTAGAATTCGCGAGATCACCCAACCCAATGGCAGGCACAACAACAAGGTGCCCAAGGTGATCAACGCACCTTGCCAGCGCATGCGATAGGCATCGACTAACAGTTCGTCTTCCGGCACGAGCAGCGCCAATTGCAAACCTTTCGGGCCGCCTTCCTGAATGCTGCTGCGTGCGACGATCCATTGCCGGCCATTCGCTTCCAGTCGATTGCCTGTGTGTGCACCAGACAGCAGCGCATGGAGGCTCGGGCTCAAGTCGGCCGCCCTGGCCAGATGCGCGGTGCGATCATCGACGATCAGGCGGCTGCTATCGGGATAAGCCACGGCATTGCCGTCGGCATCGAACAGGACAATTTCGGTGGAAGGCGTGACGACATGCTTGCTCAAGGTGGCAGACAGGGCGGCCAATGTCAGGTCGGCGCCAATCACCGCATTCTCGCCACTGCGTCGGGCCAGCGTGGTGCCGACATTGAGGGTGGAGAAAAACACATAGGGTTCGGTGGTGATCTGCTCGGTTTGCTGGCGGGCGTCGAGGAACCAGGCGCGGCTGCGCGGATCGTAGGCGTCTTCGGTATTGTCCTGGCGGCTGATTGGCGTCAGGGCGAGGTCGAAGAACAGCGATTGCGAATGCATCTTGCCCTGCTGGTCATGCTCGATGCTCCAGACCTGATACGCCGCCGCTTCCGGAGCCTTGAGCAGTGTCTTCAAGGCAGTGGTGCGTAGCGGGCGGACCATGAAAAAATCGCCATTGGCATAACCCAGATAGAGCGAGGCCAGGTTCGGGTTGTCTGTGAGCGACTGGCTGAACGGTCTGAGCAGCGGCAAGCGTTGATCAAGACGCGTGGCCTGTGTGGCGGGATTGTCCGCCAGCAGGCTCAACAGGTGCCGGATTGGCTGATAGGTCGCGGACATGTCCAGGCGCACATCCTGTTCGATCCTGTTGAACAGCTTTTCACTGCTCGACAGGATGATCTGCGTCGTCTGGCGATAATTGAACAGTCCCAGTACCACGCCCGTGAGCAACAGGAGAAACGTGAACATGACACTGATGTGCACGTGCAGCGGGAACCGGCGTTGTTCCGGGCGCAGTGGGCTGGGCATTTCCGGTTCTCCTTGATGGTTAACTCACTGCTCAGCGCCAAGCATAGTTAAGGCACGCTCATTGTGCCTTGATCGGACAACGCTAATTGTTGTTGCAAGGCTTGTTCCAGTTCGAGTATTGCCCGGTTGCTCGCTTCGCAACGGCGGGCGATCTCGTCCGTTGCCAATGCCTGCGCGCAGGCCTGTTCAAGGGCATCACAGCATTCGATTACGCGCGTTGCCTGAGCGATGCGCGCGGCGCCTTTGATCTTGTGAGCGACCACCGCCAAGGCTCCGGGATTGTCTTGCGGCGACAACGCGAGCAGTTCCTGTCGGTCGAGACGGCTGCTTTTGAGCAGTTCAACCAGCAGCCGCCGAGCCTGTGCAGGATTGCCGCCGGTCAACATGTTCAGACTTTGCAGGTTGAATGCAGGGGGGTGTGAAACCGGGACGATGCCATCGAGCCACTGGCTGAGCAGACTCAGGCTCAGGGGTTTGAACAGGCAATCGTTCATGCCGGCCTGTTTGCAACGTTGTATTTCTTCGGGTTGTGCATTGGCGGTGAAGCCCAGCACCGTGCAGGGTGGGCAGCGGCTCTGCAGCTCTTGCTGGCGAATGGCGCGGGTCAGTTCATAGCCATTCATCAGGGGCATGTTGCAGTCAACAATCACCAGGTCGAACCCGCCATCCTTCCACAGTTCAAGTCCGCAGCGACCGTTCTCGGCGATGCTGAAGTGATGACCGAGGAACTCCAGTTGCTGACACATCAACAAGCGGTTGGCAGGGTGATCGTCCACCACAAGTACGCGCAGGGGCGCCAGCGAAGTTTTGACAGGGGGTTCACTTCGGGCCGTACTCACCTGGGCCGGCAAGGTTTCCAGCGGCAAGGAAATGCATACCTGAGTGCCGATACCGGGCTGGCTGCTCAATTGCAGTTGTCCGCCCATCATTTCGCACAGATTGCGACTGATGACCAGGCCCAGACCTGCGCCGCTTCTGGCCTGCTGATGGCTGTTCTCCGCCTGGGCAAAGGGTGCGAACAAACGCTGCTGATCCTCGGCACTGATACCGACGCCGCTGTCCTGTACGGTCAGTTGCATCAGCGCACGAGCTGGCACCTCCGTGCTCATGAGGTCAAGGGTGATCCTGATATGTCCTCGCTCGGTGAACTTGATGGCGTTGCTGACCAGATTGGACAGCACTTGCTTGAAGCGCAGTGGGTCCAGGTGCACGTCGACCGCCAGATCCGGCGGATTGAAGATGATTTGCAGGGCGAGATTTTTCTGCCGGGCGAGGCCGTCGAAAATTCTGGCAACAGACGCCACCGTGTCGACCAGATTGACCCGTTCCGGACAAAGGCTCAGGCGTCCGGATTCGATCCGTGCGATGTCGAGAATGTCGCCGATCAAGCCCAACAGATCCTTGGCCGAATGGTAGGCGGTGTCGATCGATGAACGGTCCGGATGCTGTTGATCCATGCGTTTGAGCGTCAGTTCGAGCATACCGATCACAGCATTCATCGGTGTGCGGATCTCGTGACTCATGGTGGCAAGAAAAGTGCTCTTGGCACGGTTCGCCTCATCTGCCTGCTCTTTGGCGGTGCGCAACTCGTCGAACAGTTGGCGACGCTCGCTGATGTCGATCCAGCCACCGATGATGCCTTTCACTTCGCCGCTGGAGTCGCGATACGGGATGATCCAGTGATAGATCGTCAGCCGGCGGTTACCGATGTGCAGGGGACGATCCAGTAACTGGGGAATGCCTTCGTTCACTACGCGCTGGTAATCGGCTTGAAACGCCTGCGCTTCGAAGGCGTTGCTCAGAGTGCCTTGCATGACGCTTTTGCCGATAACGTCCTCGCGTCTGGCATTGAACACTTCGAGGTAGCTGTCGTTGCAGCTTTGCAACAGACCTTTGCGGTCGCGAACGTAGATCGGGTGTGGTGTGCCGTTGACCAGTGAGCTCATGAACTCGAACTGGTCGCTCAAGGCTCGCTCGGCTGCCTGGCGCTGTTTGATCTGGTGTCGCATGTAGGCGTTCCAGGCCAGCAGGAGCAGCAGGACCAGACAGGCTCCTGTGATCACTTGATAGAACAGGCGCTGATAGTTGCGCCAGATGTTCTGCGAGGCGCTGGAGTAACCGCGCCACCGGCCGTTGATCACGCCGAGCTCTTCGGGGGCAATGCTCAGCAACGCTTTGTTGATGATCGAACCCAGTTCCTTGTTATCACGGGCTGTTGCCAGGGAGAACGCTGCCTGACCGGTGCCGATGGTGGTGGTGATTTGCAACGCGCGTTCGAAGATCCGCGAAGAAATGAAGTAGTTGGCGATCACCAATGAATTCACCGCGCCGTCAACGTGACCTTCGGCGAGTAGCGAGACGGCGCTGAATGTATCTTCTGTTTCGATCAACTGGATACGTGGGAACTCGCGTCGCAAATACTCGACCATCGGATTGCCTTGGGCAATCGCTAGCCGCTTGTCTTTGAGCTGACCCAGATTGGATGGGCTGTCAGCGCTTTTGCGTGTCAGCAAGACGTAAGAGTTTTCCAGATAGGGCCGACTGAAGTTCAGGGTTTTTTCCCTCTCGGCAGTTGGTAGTAGTGCTGCTATGAGATCGGCCTTATGGCTGTCGATCTGTTTGATCATCTGCGCGTCGTTACGGCTGCGATGGATCTCGAAGCGCAGGCCGGTGCGCAGGCGGATCAGTTCGAGAAGGTCTGCGCTGATTCCTCGAAAATTGCCGTCGCCGTCGAAGAAGGTCAGCGGCGCGTATGCTTCATTCACCACCACACTCACCACGGGATGCTGTTTGAGCCATGTTTCTTCGCGTCTGGTCAATTGCAGCTTCTGATCGGTGAGGAGCAGGTCGCTGCCTGCGCTCCAGCGCTTGGCGATGTTGTCCCGTTCGCTGCGTGGAACCGCTTTGAGCACGGCGTCGATGATGCCCAGCAATTGCGGATTGTTACGCCGTACGGCGAAGCTGAATCCGAGGGCTTCCTGCTTGCCGAAATTGGCCATGCGGACGTTGTTCAGGTGGCCCTTGTTGATCATGTAATGGGTGGAAAGCGTGTCACCGAGAAATACATCGGCCTGATCGAACGCGACGGCGTTGATCGCGTTTTGATAGGAGGGGTAGCAGGTAATGAGCGCTTTGGGATAAAGCATCTTGACGTCAGGGGGCGGCAAGTAGTGATACACCATGCTCAGTCGCAGGCCTGCCAGGCCTTCGGTCAGGGAGCGGTTTTCGTCTTCGCGGGTAACGAGCACTGGCTGATCAATTGCGTACGGTTCGGATAGCGTGATGTCGGCATTACTGGCTTCGAACCCGTTCGCCGTACCCAGCAGGTCAACCTGGCCGTCGATGAGCGCGTGAATCGCGGCCTCCCGGGAGGGAAAGCGTTTGACCCGGATCGGCAAACCGATGGTTTGACTGAGAAGCCCCGCATAGTCGGCGGTCAGCCCCTCGTAATCGCGACCGCTGGCGGTCATGTCGAAGGGGGGGTAATCGGGAGCGGAGGTGCCCAGTACCAACTCGCTACGGGTTTGCAGCCACTGTCGTTGAGACTGTTCGAGTGCCACTGGCACCGATTCGCTCGCCGAGCGGCTGAGCAAGTTATAGTCCGGTGAATCAAAAGGCATGGCGAACACATTGCTGCTCAAGAACAGACCGGCACTCAACGTAATTAAATAGTCTTTTAAACGACTGGGCATGCTGGCTCTCACACGAGTGCGTTACGTTTGGCCATCTCGATAAGCTCTACAAGGGACTTGGCTTTGAGTTTCTGCATAAGGCGTTTTTTGTAGGTGCTGACGGTTTTATTGCTGAGAAACATGCCTTTGGCTATTTCCTTGTTGGTGCGTCCTTGGGCAAACAGTTGCAATACCATCAACTCGCGATCGTTGACGGACTTGAAGAGTTCCAGTTCTGTATAACGAATATCGTCGCTGCGAACCGGATTCAACGCTTGGCTGGGGAAATAGTTGTAACCGGAAAGTACCGCCTTTATAGCACTGACCAATTCGCTTAGGTCTTCCTGTTTACATACATAGCCCGACGCACCGGATTGCATGCAGCGAATTCCGAATAAAGTCGGGCATTGCGCGGTCAGTACCAGGGTTTTCAACGGCGAACTCATGGCGTTGAATCGCGCCAGCACCTCCAGACCGTCGAGTTTTGGGATGCTGATGTCGAGAATGATCAGGTCCGGCATGCACTCGCGCACCATCTGCATGGCATCGACCCCATTGTCGGTCTCTCCGACGACCTTATAACCTTCATGTTCCAGCAGCATGCGAACGGCGAGACGGATGACCGGGTGATCGTCGACAATAAAAACGGAGTTCATAATCAAATCCCATACAAGCACGAATAAAGCGCGCACCTTAGCCCAGATAGATGAAGGCTCGCATGAACTGACTTGGCTTCAGTCGCGTTATCGGATTATTCCTACAGTTAATGAGGAAAGGTACTACGGTCGAACTAGGTTGGGCGTAAGGATGTACAGGAATTGCAGTGGCTTATAGTTCGGCTTGAATGTTTTGCAAGTGCTGGTTGTTAATGGTTTTTTATAGGTGTTTAAGTGTGCTGATTCGTGGCTTGTTTGTTTTTGTTTGTTTTGCCGTTACGTCGCGCCATAAAACTGCTGAATGTGCCCGTCTCATAAGCGATTGAGCAGAGAAAGTGATCGCCAGACATTCAGCCGGCTGAATGCCGACCGAATGGGTCCGAATCAGCGACTGGAGCGACCGGTCATCTCCAGCGCCATTTCGCTGGCGTAGCTGTCGGTCATGCCGGCAATGAAATCGATCATGCGTAAAAATGAAGTGTGCAACGAACCCTGCGGATCCGGTGCGTTATTGCCCAGCAAATCGAGAATACGTCGACTCTTGAACGACGGCGTGCGCCCGTTGTGTTGTTCCAGTGCAGCACCGCAGAACGAGTTGAGCAGAATCTCCAGCGTCGTGTAGGCGCCGATTTCGTGCAGGGTTTTGCGTTTGTCCTGAAAGATCTTCTTGCGGGCAATGTCCTTGGCGTTCAATACACAGCGCTTGGCCGGGCCGTGCATGTGCTCGACCAGATCGCCGTGCAACGTGCCGGCGAGCAGTGCGTCCTGTTGCTCGACAAAGGCCCGCGCCGCCGCGTTGGTCAAATGCTCGATGGCCTTGCCACGCAGGATTGCCAGTTTGCGTCGACGCGAATCCTGCGGGCCAAGCTGACGATAGGTTTCCGGCAGATCATCACCCACCAGTCCGAGCAGCAGCGATTCGACTTCGGCGTATTCCAGCAACTCCATCTCAAGACCGTCTTCGAGGTCGATCAGGGCATAGCAGATGTCGTCGGCGGCTTCCATCAGGTACACCAACGGATGGCGCGCCCAGCGCTGGTCTTCCAGTTGCGGCAGTCCAAGCTTGTGAGCGATCTGTTCGAGCAGTGGCAACTCGCTCTGATAGCAACCGAATTTGTGTTTTTTGTATCCAAGGGAGTCAGCGTGACGGGCTGTCCACGGGTATTTCAGATACGTGCCAAGCGTGGCGTAGGTCAGGCGGGTGCCGCCGTCGAACTGATGGTACTCAAGCTGCGTGAGCACCCGGAAACCCTGGGCATTGCCTTCAAAATTGAGGAAGTCGGCGCGTTCGGCTTCACTCATGCCATCAAGCCAGCCACGCCCGGCCGCCTGTTGAAACCAGTGGCGAATGGCATCTTCACCTGAATGGCCAAACGGCGGGTTGCCGATGTCGTGAGCCAGACAAGCCGATTGCACGACCATCCCCAGGTCGGCGGGATCGCACCAATCGGGAAGGGCATTGCGCAGGGTTTCACCGACGCGCATGCCCAACGAACGGCCGACGCAACTGACTTCCAGTGAATGGGTCAGGCGCGTGTGGATGTGGTCGTTGCTCGACACCGGATGCACTTGGGTCTTGCGACCCAAGCGGCGGAAGGCGCCGGAGAAAATGATGCGGTCATGGTCTTTATGGAAAGGGCTGCGGCCGAGCTCTTGCGGGCTGTGCAGGGGCTTTCCGAGGCGTTCGCGGTTGAGCAGGGTGTGCCAATCCAAGGCTGATTCTCTCCGTCTGGTGACTGAATTGCCCTAGCTTCCCGGTTCACGGCGGCACCTGCAAGCGGAACTACAGCCCCGCCGCATCGATGTCGATCAACAGCAACCGTTCGCCGTTGTCGAAAAACTGTCCGGCCGTCAGGCAATACTGGTTGCTGGTGGCATCGCGGTAGGTGTTGGACAGGGTCAGGCGCCTTTCCTCCCAGCCTTCGGCGAGCAAATGGTAGAAGTACGGGCGCCATGACCAGTTGTGCCCCAGATAACGGTTATCGGCGACCCAGCCGTTGTTGCGCCATTCCAGATTGGGAGTCAGTTGCGTGCCGTGACGGTCGCATTGATAAAACCGCAGCAGCCATGGGAAGGCCTCCAGTTGTGGTAATGCACTGAGTGGCGCGTGAGCCTGAGCCCAGTTTTGCAGGATTGCCATTAATTCACTGAGTTGCTTGCGCATCTGCATCAACCGTCCGCGTTCGGCGAGTTTCTGTCGAACGTACCGCTGGCGTAACTCGGCAAAACGTTGCACAAAAGCGTCTGTCGGATAGAAGGCTTCCTGGGCCCGGGCGAACAGAAAACCCTGCACGTAACGTGAACCGCACTCGAGGGCGAAATTCAGTTGGGCTTCGGTCTCGACACCTTCGGCGATGATCCAGCAGCCGGTTTTCTCGGCCATTTGTGCAAGCGCTTTCACAACATCACTGCTCGGGCCGCCTAGGGCGGCGGCCTGAAATAAACGCATGTCGAGTTTGAGGATATCCGGTTGCAACGCCAGCACTCGATCAAGTTGCGAATAACCGGCGCCAAAGTCATCGATGGCAATCCGCGCACCGGCCTGGCGATAGCGCGCGACCACTTCGGCAAGGCGCTCACCATTGCCCCCCAATTCGGTGATTTCGAACACGATACGTTGCGGATCAACATTATGGCGTGCCAGTTGTTTAAGGCTGGGTAGCGCTTGATCGGAGCGCAGTCGACTGATCCAGCGCGGCGACATGTTCAGGCTGAGAAACCAGTCAGCCGGGGCTTCATGCAAGCGACTCAGGGCGTTGTCACGAATCTGCCGATCAAGGCGGCGCAGCGCGATGGCAGGCGTGCGGCTGTCGGCGAACAATGGCCCGACCGAGGTCAGTTGACCGTCAGCCTGACGCAGGCGTCCTAACGCTTCGACGCCTGCTATGCGTCCGGTGGCCGTGTCGATGAAAGGCTGAAAGCAGGCGAGCGGTTGCCCGTCGATCACGGGGCCTCCTTAGTCGTTCTTGTTCTGGTTGGACCCCGTCTACCGGGTAGGCGCGAGAGGATTGAACCTCCGGATACAGGAGGTTCATCTCGCGGCTATTGCAAGAATGTAGCCAGATGCGTCCGTTCAGCGTTTGCCCGAGCCCTGCATGACCAGTTTGATCAGCGGCCCAAGGCTGGTGCCCAGACGAATCAATCGGGTCAGCCCCCCGACGCCGCCGCTTTTCGCGCCTTTTCCGGTAATAAAGCCCAGCAGTGTGACAGCCGCCACGCCCCACAGCGGCGCGTGCTTGATGCCCAAGCCACCCTGCAGGTTTTGTGTCATGCCGCGCATCCGCTGCAGGGGCTGCATCACCTGACCGGCTTCATGGCGGATTTCCTGCCGGTGCATTTCCATGCGAAGGCGGATAAGCGCTTTGCGCATTTCCCGGCGTGAGCTGTTATGAGGAAGTTCAGGCAGGCTCATGGCAGCAGGCGCTCCCGGTCATTGGCCAGCTCTTCGAGCGTGCCGTGGAAGGGCGAGGATTCATCGAAGATCGCAGCCTTGAGGCGCAAGCCACAGAAGATTGCCGCCAAGGTGTAGAACACGCACAGGCCGATGATCGCCGGGAGACGGTAGGTGTCCCAGAACACAATCAACACCAATGTCGACAAACCGACCAGCAACAGCAGGGCAAACACCAACGCCAGGCCCGCAAAGAGCAACAGGCTAACGGTGCGTGCTTTCTGCTCTTGCAATTCGATGCCGAACAGCTCGACATGACTGTGCAACAAGCCAAGGACGGCAGCGCCCAAACGCCGCGTGGAGGAGGCGGTGCCCGCAGTCGGGCCGGATTCACCGATCGACATGATCAGCGCCGAGTGGCCAGCAGGCCGATCAGGAAGCCGACGCCTGCCGCGATACCAACGGACTGCCAAGGGTTGGCCGATACGTAATCTTCGGTGGCAGTGACAGCGGCCTGACTACGATCGCGCAGAGTGTCTTCGGTCAGTTTCAGGGTTTCCCTTGCACGCAGCAGACTGTCGTGGATCTGATCACGCAGTTCATCGGCCTGATCGCCCGCCAGACTGGCGGTGTGCTCGAGCAACCGTTCGGTGTCGGCGACTAATGTCTGGAAGTCGTTGATCAGGATTTCTTGAGCAGTCTTTGCCTTGATGCTGGCCATGGTGGATCTCCGTAGGTGGCGTCTGAATCGTTCGAGTATGAGCCCTGCGCGAAGGTTCAGTACAAATGACTGGTACAACTTTTGCTGTGTCGTGGTGCGTCGCCCAGCTGTCGTGCGCGGTTGCTGGGCACGCAAGCAGAAAAAACCTAATTCCAACAATCCATGTTCGTGTCAGGACATCGACCTTGTGCGCCAAAGTGGTTCATCAGCCCCTAGGGTTAATGACGGCTTGGTCGCAACTTGGTGCATGAAATGCCCGCATGAACTGCTTTGGTGCCTTTTTAAGCCCTCAGGTCTGCCTCTTTATGGAAAATCTGCAAAGCGCTGTGGACACGCTGGTTCACAGCTCCAATACGTTGTTCATTTTGATCGGTGCGGTGATGGTGCTGGCAATGCACGCCGGTTTCGCTTTTCTGGAGGTCGGTACGGTCCGCCAGAAAAACCAGGTCAACGCATTGTCGAAAATTCTCAGCGATTTCGCCGTCTCGACCCTGGCCTATTTCTTTATAGGCTACTGGATTTCTTACGGTGTGACCTTCATGCAACCGGCGGCGGTGTTGAGCGCCGATCATGGTTATGGGCTGGTGAAGTTTTTCTTCCTGCTGACTTTTGCAGCGGCGATTCCGGCGATCATTTCCGGCGGCATTGCCGAGCGAGCACGCTTTGTTCCGCAATTGTGCGCCACGGCGCTGATCGTGGCATTCATCTATCCGTTTTTCGAAGGGATGATCTGGAACGGCACCTATGGCCTGCAAGCCTGGCTGACGGCGCAGTTCGGTTCGCCGTTCCATGACTTCGCCGGTTCTGTGGTGGTGCATGCCATGGGCGGCTGGCTGGCGCTGGCGGCGGTGTTGTTGCTCGGCCCGCGCAACGGGCGTTATCGCGAAGGGCGACTGGTGGCCTTCGCGCCGTCGAGCATCCCGTTTCTGGCATTGGGCTCGTGGATCCTGATTGTTGGCTGGTTCGGCTTTAACGTGATGAGCGCGCAAACGCTGCAAGGGGTCAGTGGTCTGGTGGCCGTCAACTCGTTGATGGCGATGGTCGGTGGCACCGTGGCGGCATTGATCGTCGGACGCAATGACCCGGGTTTTCTGCATAACGGCCCGTTGGCCGGGTTGGTGGCGATCTGCGCAGGCTCTGATCTGATGCATCCGGTCGGCGCGCTGATAACCGGGGCCATTGCCGGTGCACTGTTTGTCTGGTGCTTTACCGCTGCGCAGGTCAAATGGCGCATTGACGATGTGTTGGGTGTGTGGCCATTGCACGGTTTGTGCGGCGTTTGGGGTGGGATTGCGTGCGGGATCTTCGGCCAGACAGCGCTCGGCGGTCTCGGTGGCGTGAGTCTGATCAGCCAATTGATTGGCTCCGCACTCGGCGTTGCAGTGGCGCTGATTGGTGGTTTCGCCGTGTACGGTGTGATCAAGGCATTGCATGGGCTGCGCCTGAGTCAGGAACAGGAGTATTACGGCGCCGACCTGTCATTGCACAAGATCGGCGCGGTGAGTCAGGACTAAGTTTCCTCATGGTCGGCACCGGGGTAAAAACCGTGCAGCAGGCGATAGCGATCAATGCGTACCAGATCGACTTTTTCCTGTACCTGATGCGCCGGCAAACCGAGCATGATCAAGGCGTGCGAGGCCAGCATCAGGCTCGATTCCAACAGTTCCGGCACCACTTCGGTGGCGCCGGCGGCTTTCAATTCGGCCCATTGACTGTCGTCGCGGGTGCGCACCAGAGTCGGTACATGTGCGTTGAGCCGGCGGGCTTCCTTGAGGATGCGCAGGGCGACATCGCTCTGATCCACCGCGATCACCAGCAGCCTTGCGCGAAGCAGGCCGACGGCGGTCAGGAGATCTGCGCGTGAGCAATCGCCATAATGCACGCCACTTTCCCCGGTTGCGGCTTCCTGTACCCGCACCGGGTCGTTGTCCAAGGCAATGTAGGGTTGCTGCGCGTTGCGCATGAAGCGGCCGATCGATTGACCGACGCGGCCGTATCCACAAATAACCACATGCTTGTCGAGTTCGGCGTTGAGCGCGCTGATCTCCTCGATCTGTGCTTCCTGGTTGGGTTTGCGATGCAGGGCCGCAGCGATGCGTGGAGCAGCCCGCAGCAACAGTGGTGTCAGTAGCATCGAGCAGAAGGTTGCCGCGAGCAGCATCGCCCCCAATTCCTCGGGCATCAGGCTGTTTTGTTGCATTTGCGCCATCAGTGCGAAACAGAATTCGCCGCCCTGGGCCAGGGCCAGACCGCTGCGCCACGCGGTTTCGCTGTCACTGCCGCGCCACTTCACCAGAAGCGCCACAACTATGCCCTTGATGACCATCAATCCGAGTGTGAGGCCGAGAATCAACAGGCTGTGGCTGACGAACAATTGCAGATCGATCAGCATGCCGATGCTGACGAAAAATACCCCGAGCAGAATGTCGCGGAAGGGCCGGATATCGGCCTCGATCTGATGCCGATAGTGGCTTTCACCCAGCAGCATGCCGGCGAGGAAGGCGCCAAGTGCAGGGGACAGACCCAGCAGGTGAGTCAGCCATGCAGTCAGTAGCACAATTACCAGCGCCAACAGCACAAACAACTCTGCAGAGCGCGAAGCGGCCACTTCTTGGAACAGCCGAGGCAGCAACCAGCGACTGGCGAACAGCAGGCCGACAAACAGCACCCCGGTTTTCGCCAGGGTCAGCGGCAATGCCCAATACCATGCTTGATCGCTGCTGCCGGCGAACACCGGCACCAGCGTCAGCAGCAAAACGGCGACAACGTCCTGAAACAGCAATACGCCGACTGCATTCTGGCCGTGGCTGCTGAATACCTCGCCGAGGCTGCCGAGCTCTTTGGTCACGATCGCCGTGGACGACAATGACAGTCCGGCGCCGAGCAGCAGCGCTGGAGTCATCGGCATGCCCAGCAGCATCAGCAGCAGACCCAACAGCGCTGCGCTGATCAGCACCTGCTGGCTGCCCAGGCGAAACACCACCTGGCGCAACGCAATCATCTTCGACAGGGAAAACTCCAGGCCCAGCGAAAACAGCAGAAACACGACGCCCAGTTCGGCCACGTCTGGCAGGTGTTCACTCTCGTTGACCCAGTCGAATGCGCTCGGCCCGACCAGCAGCCCCACGCACAGGTAACCCAGCACCGGCGGTAGCCGCAGACGACGGAACAGGGCAATCATCACGAGGGATGAGGCGAGGATGATCAACAGGTTGGCAAACACTAGGCACTCCGATGTCAGGCTCTGGCTTCTCAAGCGTAGAGGCAAAAAGAGCGGGAGCATCGCGTAATTGGTTATTGCGTGAACTGATTTGCGTCAGGGTTTTGCGAGTGAAGCGCCAAAGAGGCGCTGAAGCCTTTGGGCGGTGGTGGCTCGACGGGTTTCCAGGGGAGGCCTAGAATAATTTCATTAAATTTTTGGTTGAGTAACCATGCCTCCTGAATGTCAGTTGTTCGGCACCCTGGGGTGTCATTTGTGTGAAGTCGCTGAAGCCGAATTGATGCCCTTTGTCGAGCACGGCCTGCTTGTCGAACTGGTGGATATCGCTGAGGACGAGCGCTGGTTTGAGGCCTATAGCCTGCGGATTCCGGTGCTGCGCCGAGTCGACACCGGTGCGGAACTGGGCTGGCCGTTCAGTGCCGATGAGGTCGCGGCGTTCCTTGGTTGAGGAGCTTTGCCGGATTATCCCGCTGGTCGCCGATGCGAATCCATCCCTTGGCACTTTACGGTTTATTCGGTTACTGTATGGGCATACAGTAATTGGGTCAGAGGGACGAACCGTGGTCAATGTCGAACAGTTGAAGAACAGCGTGAACCGGATGTCGGTTGACGTGGTGCGCGAGGCCGTTCTCGAATTGCGCCTTGACGGACTGGTCACGGAAGGCAAGACGCCATTCAATAAACTGCATTTCAACACTTGTTTTGCCGAGATTGAGGCCTTGTTTCAGCGCGCCGGTTACCACAAGCAATTGGATGTGGTTGGCTATCAGGGTTTGCTCTACGCCTTGTATGACCCGGGTCGCTGGGAGGCTGTCGATGTGTTGCGCTGGCTCAAGGAATTCACCGAGGCGGCGGCACTCAAGTCGATTCCTGCCTGACGATTCTGCGCTAGGTTCGCTTCCTTCATTGCTGGATAATGCCAGCCTGCCTTGAGGGTCCGAATTTCCGTATGTCCATATCTACATTCTCTGCTGCGCAAAATCAGGCCAGCACGCTTTATCTGCCGCCCGGTAAGTGGCTGACCGTACTCGATTGTCTGTGCGAGCATTTCAGCGCCATTGGTCGCGAGCAATGGCTGGACCGAATCGCCCGGGGGCGGGTACTCGATGGTCATGGGCAGCCAATAGCGGTGGACTTGCCCTACAAGGAAGGCTTGCGGATTCACTATTTTCGCGAAGTGCCGGACGAAAAACCGATCCCGGTGGTCGAGTCGATTCTCTATGCCGATGAGCACTTGGTGGTGGCTGACAAACCTCACTTCCTTCCGGTTACGCCGGCCGGCGAGTATGTCGAGCAAACCTTGCTGCGCCGGCTGATCCGGCGTCTGGATAATCCCCATCTGGTGCCATTGCACCGTATCGACCGGCATACGGCGGGGCTGGTGATTTTTTCGGCCAATCCACAAACCCGCTCGGCGTATCAGTCGCTATTTCCGACGCGGCAGATAGACAAACGCTACGAAGCCATTGCCCCTGCCTTACCTGAACTGAATTTCCCGTTGGTGCATGAAAGCCGCTTGATCGATGGTGAACCGTTTTTCCGCATGCAGGAGGGGCCGGGAGTCAGTAACACCGAAACGGCTGTCGAGGTTCGGGAGAAGAATGGCGATCTCTGGCGCTATGGCCTGTTTCCGGTGACCGGCAAGAAACATCAGCTGCGTGTCCACATGACCGCGCTGGGGGCAAGTATCTGCAACGATCCGTTTTACCCGGATGCGCTAAAAGACGTTGAGGACGACTATGCCAATCCGCTGAAGCTCTTGGCGCAAGGACTTCGTTTTATCGACCCGGTAACAGGTGAGGAGCGCGAGTTCGAGAGTCGTATCACCCTGCAATGGTGATGCCGTCCGTACTTTTTGAGTGTTCATGAAAAAGCCCGCATGGAAATGCGGGCTTTTCTGTATCCGTTGTCGACGTGGAGCTTACAGCTCTTTAACGGTACGAACCTGATCCTTGTTGAGGCGAGTTTCTTTACCGTCCAGCTGTTTGAACTCGTAGAAACCTGAATCTTCATCGTATTGCGGGGTGTCGACGGCCTGGATTTCGCGACCGTCATTCAAGGTGATCACTGTTGGCGACGAGCAACCGGCAAGGGTAGCGAGGCCCAGTGCGAGCATGAAAGTGGCGAGGGTCCGTTGAGTCATGAGTGTGTCTCCGAATGTGAATTCTTTTGGTTACTGAGCTTGAGACGTACACAAGACGTCAGAGTTCCTTCGATAGTGTCAGTCTGACACGGTGTTGTGCGAATTTAACAGGTCCAGGGTGTTCAGGTTAGCCAGTCGCGGGTCGTTGTCGGGGCATTGCAGGGCGGTGGCGCCCAAGCTGCGCATCACTCGGCCAGGGCTGCGTTCACCGGCGCGCCAGGCGTCTTCGAAGGCTGGTAAAAGTGCGGCCGGAATCACGCAGAGCAAAGGTTCCCAGTGCTTGCCGTGGCGCAACATTAAAGGTTTGTCAGGATTCTGGTTGGCGGTTTCGCGCATGTCGTGCAGCAGTGCTGCGTCGATACTCGGGACATCGCATGGCAATACCAGTAGGTAAGGATGGCTTGCGGCTTTCAGGCCAGCACGAATGCCCGCCAATGGTCCTGGAAAGTCGCTCTCGTCGTCCATCACCAATTGATCGGCGAACAGCGCATAACGCTCGCGATTGCGATTGCAGGAGATGATCAGGTCATCAGTCAGTGGGCGAGTCTTGCGCTGCAAATGTGCGATCAGCGGTTCGCTCTGCCACTCCACCAGACCTTTGTCCTGACCGCCCATGCGCTGGCCGCGTCCGCCTGCCAGGAGAAGAATGGAGCAGGGCGGCAGTTGCGTCTTCAAGGTCATGGCTGCTCTCCAGAGGGGCGGTAAAAAAAGGGGGCGCTGTGATATAACACCGGGCTGTTTCCCCTACAACTGGACGAGCCTATGAAAGCCAAGGCTGATGTACCTTTCGTGCCGCTCAATATTGCGGTTCTGACTGTCAGCGATACCCGAACCCTGGAAACTGACACCTCGGGTCAGGTCTTCGTCGACCGCTTGACTGCGGCTGGCCACATTCTGGCTGAGCGTGTCTTGCTTAAAGATGACCTCTACAAAATTCGCGCGCAAGTCGCCAACTGGATTGCCGACGATGTCGTGCAGGTTGTGCTGATCACAGGTGGCACCGGTTTCACCGGGCGTGACAGCACGCCTGAAGCCGTCGCGTGCTTGCTCGACAAGCAAGTGGATGGGTTTGGCGAGTTGTTCCGGCAGATTTCGGTGGCCGATATCGGCACCTCTACCGTGCAGTCCCGTGCGCTGGCCGGCCTGGCGAATGGCACACTGGTTTGCTGCTTGCCGGGTTCGACCAACGCCGTGCGCACTGGTTGGGATGGCATTCTTGGCGAGCAACTGGACGCTCGCCACCGCCCGTGCAATTTCGTGCCTCATCTGAAAAAGGCGATGCCTTGTGAGTCCCGTGGGTAAGCCGGGCAAGATGGGCTCGCTGATGCCGGTCGAGGAAGCGCTGGCGCGTTTGCTGGATATGGCCGAGGCCTCGCCAATCGTCGAGCATGAGTATTTACCACTGGCGCTGGTCGAAGGTCGGGTGCTGGCCGAAGATTTGATTTCGCCTCTCGATCTGCCACCTTGGCCCAATAGCGCCATGGATGGATATGCCCTCAACCTGGCCGACTGGACCGGCGAACCTCTGCCAGTCAGTCAAAAGGTGTTTGCCGGGCAGTCTCCCGAAACTCTGAAACCCGGTACCTGTGCGCGCATCTTCACGGGAGCGCCGGTACCGCCCGGCGCAGATTGCGTAGAAATGCAGGAAAACGCTGACGTTCAGAGCGATGGAACCGTACGCTTCATCGAACCTATGAAGATCGGCCAGAACATTCGCCCACAAGGCCAGGAAACAACTGTCGGTGAGTTGATCCTGTCGGCCGGAACCCGGCTTGGCCCGATTGAGCAAGGTTTGGCTGCTTCGCTGGGCTGCGCCGGTCTGACGGTTGTGCGCAAGGTTCGAGTGGCGGTGATTTCCACCGGCGACGAATTGGTCGAACCGGGTCAACCGCTGGGGCCAGGGCAGATCTACAACAGTAATCGGGTGCTGCTGTGCAGCTGGTTACAGCGTCTGGGCTGTGAAGTGATCGACGCGGGCATTCTTCCGGATGATCTGGCGGCCACCCGTGCTCGCTTGGGTGAGTTGCAGGATGTTGATCTGATTCTTTCCACTGGAGGCGTATCGGTGGGGGAGGCTGATTTTCTGGGTATCGCTTTGCGAGAAGAGGGCGAACTGGGCCTTTGGAAGCTGGCAATCAAACCCGGAAAGCCGCTGACATTTGGCCATTTCCGCAATGCGCCCGTTATCGGGTTGCCCGGTAACCCGGCTTCGACGTTGGTGACCTTCGCGTTGCTTGCTCGGCCTTACCTGATGAGGCGCCAAGGTGTGCGGGATGTCGGCCCTCTGAAGTTCAAGGTGCCAGCAGGCTTTGTCTGGCCTGTTGCCGGCAACCGGCGTGAATACTTGCGGGGTCGTCTTGAGCAGGGGCGGGCGACTATCTACCGCAACCAGAGCTCAGGTGTGCTGCGCAGCGCCGTGTGGGCAGACGGATTGGTTGAAGTATTGGAGGGGAGCACTCTGCTTGAAGGAGACGAAGTCGTCTTCATTCCGCTGAGTGATCTCCTGGGCTGACCCCCGCCCCGCAAATGCAGGCGTCGACTGATCCTGTCGACGCCTGCAATGTTTCGTTCGGTCAATGGCTGATCAGTGCAACAAGCTGGTCGAATCGGCTATTGGCCACCCAACCCAGCAGACACAGCACTACGGCTGTTGCGCCCGCCGAGTAGGCGAGACGGTGTTTGATCGTTCTGACGTCACTCCGGACTTCGTCCATGTCCCGTCGAATGTATTTGAGGTGGGTTTCCAGCTCGGTCACACGAGGTTCCATATCAGTTTCTCCAGTGGTCTTGGTGCTGTTTTTGAAATCGGACTTGTGACTCGCACGACATTCGGCGAGAGGGGCAACCGGACTCACTGGCATTCTGGCTTCATGGCTTGACATGGACATATCCACTTGCTGTTTCAAATGTACGCCAGCTACCTTTTTCATCTTTCGAGCTATTAAAAAACTTTGGGGAGTTTCCACTCATTACATGCACGTCCTTGTGTTGTCGGATTGATGATTGATACCGCCGGCACACGTTGACCCAACTGTCCTGTGTGGTCAATTGAGCCGATTCCGCATGTTTCGTAAGAAAAAGTACCTGTGTGTAGGACGCTTCGGCCGGCAATTGAATTAATTGTCATTCCTGTGGCTTTTTTGCGCGACACGGCGGTCAACATGTTTCAATCGATTCAATTCAGGGAGTGACGCTATGAGTGAACGCCGGGCGCTGTTGGTTCTGCATGGCAAGCAGGCACTCAACGAGGCCGTTCGCACCGCGGTAGAGAACAAGCGCAAGCAAGGCTGGGATTTGGCGGTGCGCTTGACCTGGGAAGCGGGGGATGCCCAGCGATGGGTGGAGCAAGCGTTGGCGGACGGTTACACGAAAATTATTGCTGGCGGCGGAGACGGCACGTTGCGCGACATCGCCGAAACCCTCGCGGCGCATCCGGGTAAAGCCAGTCTGGTGCTATTGCCTTTGGGAACCGCCAACGACTTTTCCCGCGCAGCAGGGATCCCGCAGGAGCCGGCCAATGCGCTTGAGCTTCTCGATGTACCGCCGTGTGACATTGATCTGGGGGAAGTGGGCGGGCAGGTCTTCCTGAATATGGCTACCGGCGGTTTCGGCAGTCAGGTCACGGCCAATACTTCAGAGGAGCTGAAAAAAGTATTGGGTGGTGCAGCCTACCTGTTCACCGGTTTGTCGCGGTTCAGTGAGCTGCATGCCGCTTATGGTGAGCTGCAAGGGCCGGATTTTCACTGGAGCGGCGAGTTGCTGGCATTGGGAATCGGCAACGGGCGTCAGGCGGGTGGCGGACATGTATTGTGTCCGCAGGCGCTGGCCGATGACGGTTTGCTTGATATCAGCATCTTGCCAGCACCACAGGAGTTGGCCGGCACATTGAAGTCGCTGCTCAGCGATGGTTTCGGTATCGACAACATGTTTGTAAGAACCCGATTGCCTTGGGTCGAAATCAAGGTCGCTGAAGGGCTGTACATCAATCTTGATGGTGAGCCGCTGGAAGGCAGCAGCATGCGGTTCGAGGCACGGCCAGCGGCGTTGCAGGTTCACCTGCCGAGGAGTTCGCCGCTATTGACCATCAAGCCGTCAGTCAGTCGTCCAGACTGATGATCTGTTCGCGCACGGCGAACAGTACAAGGCCCGCCACATCGTAGATTTGCAGGCGTTTCATGATCTGCGAACGGTGGGTCTCGACAGTCTTGATGCTCAAGCCCAGGCCATTGGCGATTTCCCGGGTGGATTTGCCGCGCACGATCAAACGCAGGATTTCCAGCTGTCGGGCAGTCAGGTTGTGCGAGTCGGCGGTTTCCGGCTGCTGCTTCTGATTGCGGGTCAGCGCTTGGTTGATCACGGTGTGGGCGATGGCCGGACTCAAGTAACGTTCGTTGTTGCGCAAGGCTTCCAGCGCGTGCTCGAGTTCGGTGGCTGTGGTGTCTTTGAGCAGGTAGCCGTGGGCGCCGGACTCCAGTGCCTGCATGATCAACGCAGGGTCGGTGTGCATCGACAGGATCAGCACTTTGCTCTGCGGACGCACGCGCTTTAGCCGTTGCAAAGCTTCCAGCCCGCCGGTTTCTTTCATGGAAATATCCAGCAGCACGATATCGGGACTCAGTTGCTCGACCATTTCGAGCAGTTGCGAGCCGTCATTGGCCTCGCCAATCACCGCGTAACCGGGAATGTCCAGCACCAGAGCGCGCACGCCGGCCCTGATCAGCGAGTGGTCATCCACCAGAAGTAAGTTGCAAGTCAACGCATAACCTTATTCGTACTGGCCCGTTCGAGTGCACGGGGCGCCCAGGGGAAAAGTGCTTCGATTCGAGTGCCTTTGCCCGGCTCACTGATAACGTTCAGGGTGCCACCCAATTGCTCGATCCGTTCGGCCATCCCGGCCATGCCTCGCTGTCCTTCACGACCTGGATTGGCGGCAGGGGCAAAGCCCAGTCCGTCATCGCTGATCAGCAACGTCAGGCCCTCTGGCAGGCGTTGCACGCGTATTACCAGATTTTTCGCCTGCGCGTGACGCAGGATATTGGTCACAGCCTCCTGGGTGATGCGAAAGGCGGCGACCGCCATTTCTTCCGGGATGCCGTTAAGGCGTTGCTGGCAGTCGAGGCTCCAGTGCACGCTTGTATGAGTCAATGTCTTGAGCAGGTGTGCTCGCAGGCTGGCTTCAAGGCCAAGGCTGGTCAATTGGCGAGGATTGAGAATGGCCGATACATCACGCACCTTGTCGAGCGTTTCCTCAAGGGTTTCGCACAGTGCGGTGCATTGGTCCTGCAAGTCTTCCGGCATCCGCCGTTTTAGCCAGTCGCTCTGCAGCTTGGCGGCGGTCAGCAATTGGCCGATATCATCGTGCAGCTCGCGGCTAAGGCGGTGGCGTTCGTTTTCCTGGACTTCGAGCAGGCGGTCGGCGAGTTCCTGAGGCTGAAATTTGATTGATTTGCGTGACAACCGATATTGCACCCAGACACAGGTGGTAGCCGCGACGTCAAGCAACAACAGTCCGAGGCCAAGGTGTGCGGAAAAGCCATAGGTCAACAGGCTGCCAAGTGTGGCCGCGACACAAAGGATGAGTGTGAACCGGCGGGCGTTTTCCCGAGAGGGTGGCCATGTGGTGATTGACTTGAGACTGGCGTACATAACGGATGGAGCCAATGGATGTTCGCTGCGGGTAGACCGGCCGGTGGCTGGCGGGTCTCTGTCTGAAAATGCTGTCAATTATGTTATTGATTTCAACGCGGTCAGTGATCGTGTTTGGCTGCCAACTTCGGTGGAGTGCCTATATCTGGATATCACTGTGCCATTAATTTGAGAGCAACTAATGGGCGGCATAATACCACTTAAGATACCGTTGGTCGCGCTTGCTATATATGTCCGAGGAGTCAGGAATATGCGTGATATTGGACGCGAGTGCCATAATTGAAAAAGTCAATCTATTGTGTTCGATAGATGTCAGCGTGCCTGAAGTTGATTTTTAACACACAGGCAAACCCTGAGCCCGACCGGAAATATCCATTGTTGTCAGGTGCGATGATTTAATTCGATTTGTCGCTAACAGGCATGAACTATTCAATTACGACATTCAGCGACACAGTGTGGCGACCTCTTCAGTCATGGCGCGCGCCGTATCAGGCCTGTCGCTCCGAATAGGCCAAGAGGGGCAAACGTTTGGCGGTGGGGGCTGGCTGAAACCGAGTTTGACCGACCTGAAAGGCGAAGGCATCGATCAGCGAGGCCTGTTCACTTTTATCGAGGCTCAGCTGCCCGGTGCTCTGATCGACCAGTTCAAGTTGCCAGGCCATCAGCGTGAAACAATCCTTCAAGGCAACCAGGGCCTGTTCGTTAAGGTCGACGTGGTCCTGCACCAGGTTGAGCAAGTCGTAAAGGTGCCGGGAGAACTCGGAAATAGCCTCAAGCGCCAGGGCCTCAGCCCTGCTTGCAAGCTTGAGCAGCGTGCTGAGCATGCAGTCGATGGCGTCCTTGTCGTTGCTGATCAGTTGCAGATGGCTGAGGCATTCTTCGGACTTGGCCAGGAGCGTTTCGGCCTCGACCAGAAATTCGGGGAAGCGTTGCGCCCACTCTTTACGGTCGATCGGCATGCTTATCTCCACAACGTCATGTCTGGTGAGGGAGTGCCGTGTGTGACGACGATCATGAATCGTCGGGAGATCGCGCCCAGACGTGCAGGTGCACAGACTGAGAGGTTCCAGAGGGTTTGTTGCCACTGAACTGCGATCGCACACAATAGCCTGACTCCGTTCATGCAATGAGAATGGCGTCACATTAATGGCTATTGGATATTGCGAATATCAGGTTGGTCCTGATTGTTACTAGGGGAATCCCTTAGACGCGGGAACCTACAGTGCAAACCGAGGTCGCGCCGCAAAGAATGTAGCAGATGAAAATCACGGCGCCAGTAAAGCATGATGTTAATGTGACATCAATGGTGCGTTATGGCATTTTGATGGTGAATTTTGCGGGAATCAAGATTCGTCATAGACAGCCGATAACCCCTTTTAGTGAATTCATCAGAACAAGCCCAGGAGTCATTGATGGCCGGCATTCTCGACACGGTAGACCAACGCACGCAACTGGTGGGTGAGAATCGCCTGGAAATTCTCATGTTCCGACTGGCCGGGCGCCAATTGTTCGCGATCAACGTGTTCAAGGTTCAGGAAGTGCTGCAACTGCCAAAGCTGACCCTGATGCCTCAGCGTCACCCGTTCGTCTGCGGCGTGGTCAACCTGCGTGGGCAGACTTTGCCGGTGATTGACCTGTCGCAAGCGATCGGTATGCGTCCATTGGTACCAGGTCCGAACAGCACCATCATCGTCACCGAGTACAACCGTTCGGTGCAGGCATTCCTTGTCGGTGGTGTGGATCGCATCGTCAACATGAACTGGGAAGCCATTCTGCCGCCGCCGGCCAGCGCTGGCCGTCAGCACTATTTGACGGCGATCAGCAAAGTCGACGATCAACTGGTGGAGATCATCGATGTCGAGAAAGTGCTTGCAGAGATCGTCCCCTACAACGCCAAGGTCTCGCGTGACAAACTCGACGATCCGGTGCTGGAACGCGCCCGTGATCGCGAAGTGCTGCTGGTGGACGACTCCAACGTGGCACTCTCGCAATTGCGTGACACCCTCGGCCAGCTCGGCGTGAAAATGCACATTGCCAGCGATGGTCTGAAGGCACTGAACATGCTCAAGGCGTGGGCTGATACCGGCGTGAACATGACTGACAAACTGCTGATGGTATTCACCGATGCGGAAATGCCAGAGATGGACGGCTATCGCCTGACCACCGAAATTCGTAACGATCCACGCCTGCGTGGTCTGTATGTGGTGTTGCACACCTCGTTGTCCGGCAGTTTCAACGAATCGATGGTGAAGAAGGTCGGCTGCGACAATTTCCTCTCCAAGTTCCAGCCGGACAAACTGGTCGACGTGGTACGCCAGCGTCTGATGCTCGACGAAGTTCCAGCGTGATGGATCTGTTCGAAGGCTGACCTCTCGTCAGCCTTTGATTCGCGGGTGAAGCTCGTATAGGGTGGCGTTTTTGCCCACAAGGGAGCTGGCCATGCTGCGTCTGAGCGCGCTTTATCGTTACCCGTTGAAATCTGGCAAGGCCGAGGTTCTGCAAGGGATCAGCGTGGACAAGCTGGGACTGGAGGGTGATCGACGCTGGATGTTGGTCGACGAAGCCAGCGGCCGTTTCCTGACCCAACGCGCCGAAGCGAAAATGAGCCAGCTGTCCGCGCTTTGGAATGCTCAGGGTGGCCTCACCTTGAGCGCGCCTGAGCATGCTTCAATCGACATCACCTTGCCTGCCAGCGATGCGCAGTTACGTGGCGTGACCATCTGGCGCGACACGTTGCGTGTGCCGGATGCCGGTGACGAAGCGGCAAATTGGGTCAGCGAATTCATCGGTAAACCGACCCGTCTGGTGCAAGTGCCGCTGGACCGAGCCCGCACGACTCAGGCCGGTTTCGGCAAGGACGACGATCAAGTCGCCTTCGCCGATGGTTTTCCACTGTTGCTGATCGGTGAAGCCTCGTTGCAACACCTGTCGCAACAGGTCGGGCGGCCGTTGGAAATGCTGCGTTTCCGGCCGAATCTGGTGATCGAAGGCAGCGAGGCGTACGCCGAAGACAGCTGGAAGCGTATCCGTATCGGCGATGTCGAATTCCGTGTGGTCAAGTCATGCTCGCGTTGCATTCTGACCACGATTGATCCGCAGACCGGCGAGCGCAGCGCTGATCGTGAACCGCTGGCGACCCTGCAGAAAACCCGCGCCCAGGCCGATGGCGCGATGTTCGGTCAGAATCTGGTCAACGACGGCAATGGTCGTCTGGAAGTCGGGATGTCAGTGGACATTCTCGAGTAATCAATGCCAGAACGAAAAATGCCCGTGTCCTTGGACACGGGCATTTTTTTATCGCGCAGGAACCCGATGGGTTTAGCCGCGGTATTCGCACAGGTAAGCGGTGTCGACCGCGACTTTCAGCTGGAATTTGCTGTTGGCCGGCACGTTGAACTGGCTTCCGGCGGCGAAGGTTTCCCAGTTGTTGCTGTCCGGCAGTTTGACGGTCAGTGCGCCAGACACTACGTGCATGATTTCACGCTGGCTGGTGCCGAATTCGTATTCGCCCGGGGCCATGACGCCGATGGTCGCCGGACCTTCAGCGGTGCCAAAGGCGATCGACTTGACGGTGCCGTCGAAGTACTCGTTGACTTTAAACATGGGCGATTCCTCGAAAAGGGCTAAAAAGTGAGGCGGCCAGTATGCACAAGGCTTTTAACGCCGTCACGCCCCTAAAGCGGCAGAACCAGCGGCAGCAGGCGCGCGGTGTTGCGTGCATCCTCCAGCGCTCGGTGTTGCTGACCGCTGAACTGCATCCCGGCCAGTTGCAGCGCGCCATTAAGGCCCAGCGGCCGCTCCAGGCGCCGGGCCTTGGCGAAGCGTTGCTTGAGGTTCATGTGCGGTACCCGGCTTAAGACGCTGTCGAATTGCAGCCGCTGCCATTCCTGAAGTAACTGTTTGCGGTCGTAATCGCCCCAACTCACCCAGCCTTCGAGGCGCGTCTGATGCTGACCGAGCCAGCGTTCGAAGGCCGGCCAAACCTCGGTCAACGGCAACGCTGCGTCGATATTGGCTTGAGTGATGTGCGTGAGTTCGCGACAGAACGGCGTCAACAAGGGCCGTCGCGTCGGTTTGACGAAGCGCTGGAAGTGATCCTGCTCGCGTCCGGCACGATCAACCAGTGTGGCGCCGATCTCGATAATTTCCATCTCGGTGACCGGCCAGCCACCCTCGTCGGTGGTGGCTTCCAGATCTATGACCAGCCAGTGAGGCATCGCAGGGTTCCTGATTTCCGCGTCCTGATTCATCAGAGCGTAGTCAAACCCTGCGTTTGCGCCTGGCGACTCACTCCACTTGCAACAGGATCTGACGATTTTTTACCTGATCGCCGACCTTGACCTGCACCCGCTTGAGCACGCCGTCAATGCCGGCCTTGAGCGGGTGCTCCATTTTCATTGCCTCCAGCACCACCAGCAACTGACCTTTGCTGACCGCGCTGCCTTCGCTGACCAATACGTCGACGATGGCGCCGTCCATCGGTGCTTTTAGCGTGCCGGAGCTGACGCTGGTCTGACTGCCGATGACCGCGTGAGTTCGATCCTCAAGGCGCAGGTTGCCGGGATGGGTGAACAGCCAGAGTTGCTCAGCATTGAGCCGATAGGCGTGTCGCTGGCGCAAACCGTCGATCTCCAGCGTCAACGCCTGTGGCGTGTGGTCGATGATTTTCAATTCCAGGGGCTGTTGCGCCACTTGCACCTGGAAGGTGTTTTGACCCCGGGGGAGTAGTTGCAGCGTCCAGTCCTGCGATTCAAGCCCGAGGCGATAGTGCAACGGCACATTGGCATTGTTGCGCCAACCCGCTAATGCCGTGCGGTGGAGGCGGGCGCCTGCCTGATAGAACAGCACCGCGGCGATTGCCAGTTGTTCGGCACTTGGCACGTATCTGTGCAGGCTTTCGTGATCTGAAAAGTGCTGGGCAATGAACGCCGTGCTGAACGCACCCCTGACAAATTGCGCCTGTTGCAGCAGGCTGACCAGCAAACGCTGATTGCTTTGCACGCCCAGCAACACCGTGTCCTGCACGGCACGCAACAGTTTGCGCCGCGCCTCTTCGCGGGTGGCGCCATGGGCAATCAGTTTGCCGAGCATCGGGTCGTAGAACGGGCTGATCGTTTGACCTTCGAGCAGGCCATGATCGATGCGTGCGCCGTGCTCAAGCGCCGGCTCCCAAGCTTCAATGCGCCCCGTTTGCGGCAGAAAGTCCTGTGCAGGATCTTCGGCGTAGAGCCGCACTTCCATGGCATGGCCATTGAGTTGCACCTGATCCTGAGTCAACGGCAGCGGCTGTCCTTCGGCGACCAACAGTTGCCAGGCGACCAGGTCCAGCCCGGTAACCAACTCAGTCACCGGGTGCTCCACTTGCAGGCGCGTGTTCATCTCCAGAAAGTAGAACTGCCCGCGGGCATCGAGCAGAAACTCCACGGTACCGGCGCCGACGTAGTTCACTGCGCGTCCGGCCTTGAGCGCGGCCTCACCCATGGCCTGGCGCAGTTCGGCGGTCATCACCGGGCAGGGTGCTTCTTCGATGACTTTCTGATGACGACGCTGGATCGAGCAGTCGCGTTCGCCGAGGTAGATAAGGTTGCCGTGCTGATCGCCGAACAGTTGCACTTCAACGTGGCGCGGCTCGATCAGCGCTTGTTCGAGGATCAATTCGTCACTGCCGAATCCGTTCAATGCTTCCGAGCGTGCTGTACGCAATTGCGCCGGCAATTGCGACGCGTCGTGCACCAGACGCATGCCGCGTCCGCCTCCGCCAGCGCTGGCTTTGATCATCAATGGATAGCCGATGCGTTCGGCTTCGCGCAGCAATGTGCTGTCGCCCTGTTCTGCACCTTGGTAGCCGGCGATGCACGGCACGCCGGCTTCGAGCATGGCGATTTTCGACAGACGTTTGCTGCCCATCAGTTCGATGGCGTCGGCACTTGGTCCGATGAAGGTCAAACCAGCCTGTTCGCAGGCGCGGGCGAATGCGGCGTTTTCCGAAAGAAAACCATAGCCGGGGTGGACGGCATCGGCGCCGCTGCGGCGGGCGGCATCGAGAATGGCCGGGATGTTCAGGTAGGACTGTTGCACTGGCGCCGGGCCGATGGGCACGGCTTGATCAGCCATTTTTACGTGCAGCGCATCGGCGTCGGCGTCACTGAACACGGCGACGGTGCGGTAGCCCAGGGCCTGTGCGGTGCGCTGGATACGGCAGGCGATTTCACCGCGGTTGGCGATCAGAATTTTCTGAATGGCGGGCATGGGCTGTTCCCTCGAAAGTTGCGGTGTATGTGCTGGCCTGCTCGCGAAGCTTTTAGGTGGCCCACCCGGGTTTGCGTTTTTGCATGAACGCCATGGTGCCCTCGATGCCTTCAGCACTCGTCACGGCTTCGCTGAACCACTGCGCGGCTTCATCGAGTAATTCACTTGACGGTTGCCCGGCACTGGCCAGCAGCAATTTCTTCGTCGCAGCATTCGCCTCCGGCGCGCAACACAGGACATGCTGTAGCACCTCATCCAGGCGCTCGGCCAGGGCCTGCGCATCCTGCTCGACAAAATGCACCAGCCCCAAACGGCGTGCCTGATGGCCGTCGAAACGTGCTGCTGTCAGCGCCAGTCGGCGGGTTTCAGTCAGGCCGATGCGCTGCAATACAAACGGTGCGATCTGCGCGGGGATCAGGCCCAGGCTGGTTTCCGGCAAACCGAATTGCGCCTTGTGATCGGCAATCGCGATATCGCTGACACAGGCCAGTCCGAAACCGCCGCCCATCACGGCGCCTTGCAGCACGCAAACCAACACTTGTGGCGCGTGCTGCGCCTCTTCCAGCAATGCCCCGAACGCACGGTTCAAGTGGCGGTAGGCGTCTGCACCCTGAGTGCGGGCGTTGGCCATGTCCTTGATGTCGCCGCCTGCACAAAAATGTCCACCGGCCCCACTGAGCACCAAGGCTCGAATGGCACGTTCATCGCGAACCGTCGCCAGCACCGCTCGCAGTTCGGCGACCATCTGCAGGCTCATTGCATTGCGGCTCTGCGGGCGATTGAGGGTGACGTGCAGTACGCCGCCGTGCCGCTCCAATAGCAGTGTCTGGCAATCGGGCAGGGGGCTCATTTCTTTTTCCCCGGCAGGATGCCCATCAGTTTGCAGATGATCCCCAGCATGATTTCGTCGGCGCCGCCGCCAATCGACACCAGCCGCACATCGCGGTAAGCACGGGCCACCGGGTTATCCCACATGAACCCCATGCCGCCCCAATATTGCAGGCAACTGTCGCTGACTTCGCGACCCAGACGCCCGGCCTTGAGCTTGGCCATCGAGGCCAGGCGCGTGACGTCCTGGCCTTTGATGTATTGCTCGGTGGCCTGGTAGACCAGTGCCCGCAGGCATTCGATTTCGGTCTGCAATTCGGCGAGGCGAAAGTGGATAACCTGATTGTCGATCAGGGCGTTGCCGAAGGTTTTGCGCTCCTTGCAGTACTCGATGGTGCTGTCGATGCAGTATTCCAGGCCCTTGAGCATGTTCGCCGCACCGAACAGACGTTCTTCCTGAAACTGCAGCATCTGCATCATGAAGCCGGCGCCTTCATGGCCGATGCGGTTGCGCTGCGGGATGCGCACGTTGTCGAAGAACACCTGAGCGGTTTCCGAGCTGCGCATGCCGAGTTTGTCCAGATGCGAGCTGAGACTGATCCCGGGTGTGTTCATCGGCACCATGATCAGCGATTTGTTGATGTGCGGCTTGTCGTCGGAGGTATTGGCCAGCAGACAGATGAAATCAGCGCTTGGTGAGTTGGTGATCCACATTTTGCTGCCGTTGATCACGTAGTCGTCGCCGTCCTTGCGGGCGGTGGTTTTCAGCCCGGCGACGTCGGAGCCAGCGCCCACTTCCGAGACACCGATGCAGCCGACCTGCTCGCCGCTGATGGCCGGGCGCAGGAATGCTTCACGCAGTTCATCGGAGCCGAAGCGGGCCAGCGCCGGGGTGCACATGTCGGTCTGCACGCCGATCGACATCGGAATGCCACCGCAGTGAATGGTGCCGAACTCTTCGGCCACGACAATCGAGTAGCTGTAATCGAGGCCCATGCCGCCGAATTTTTCCGGTTTGGAAATCCCCAGCAAGCCCAGATCGCCCGCCTTGCGGAAAATCTCGTGGATCGGAAAGCGTCCGGCCTTTTCCCATTCGTCGACATGCGGATTGATCTCGTGCTCGACGAATTGGCGGACAGTGCGGCGCAGTGCTTCGTGTTCCGGGGTGAAGATCATTTTTATTGTTCTCCGTAAGATCCGTGGCGGTCAGAACCGGCTGACGCCGAAGCTGTTGGGTTGCAGTGCGCGTATGTCGGCTTCGTGGCAGATATCCAGCAGATAGCCGAGCAGGGTGCGGGTGTCACGCGGGTCGATCAGGCCGTCGTCCCACAGGTTGGCGCTGCCATAAAGTGCTGTGGATTGGCTGTCGAGTTTCTGCGCGGTGGCCTGTTCGAGCATGTCGAGCATTTTCGGATCAGGCGTCAGGCCGTCCTTGAGCTGCTTGGCTTCGGTGACGATGCGCAGGACTTTACCCGCCTGAGCCCCACCCATCACGGCCGTGCGGCTGTTGGGCCAGGCGAAAATGAAGCGCGGATCGAGACCGCGCCCGCACATCGCGTAGTTGCCGGCGCCGTAAGAGCCGCCCACGACAATCGTCAGTTTAGGCACCCTGGCATTGGCCACGGCTTGAATGAGTTTCGAGCCATGTTTGATCACGCCTTGCTGCTCCGACTCGGTGCCGACCATGAATCCGGTGGTGTTGTGGAAAAACAGCAGCGGCGTCTGGCTCTGATCGCACAGTTGAATGAATTGCGCCGCTTTGCTCGCGCCGTTGGGGGTGATCGGGCCGTTGTTGCCGATGAACCCGCAGGCACGTCCCTGAATTCTCAATTGGCCGCAAAGGGTTTGCTGATCGAATTCGCCTTTGAATTCGAGGAAGCAGGATTCGTCGGCGATGCGCGCGATGATTTCACGCACGTCGTAGGGCTTTTTCGGGTCGTCCGGTATCAGCCCCAGCAACTCGTCGATGGGGTAGAGCGGCTCTTTATATTGCGGTTCCGGCAACCACGGCAGTTGCTCGTTCCACGGCAGCATGCGCAGGATTTCGCGCACCTGGCGTACCCCGTCGGCATCGTTTTCGGCCAGGTATTCGGCAGTCCCGGCAACTTGCGCGTGCATCTCGGCGCCGCCCAATTCTTCATCCGTGGCGACTTCGCCAGTGGCGGCTTTAAGCAAAGGGGGGCCGGCGAGGAACAGCTTGGCCTTGCCGCGCACCACCACCACGTAATCCGACAACCCGGGTTGGTACGCGCCGCCAGCCGTGGCCGAGCCGTGTACGACGGTAATCTGCGGTAAACCCATGGCCGACATCCGCGCCTGATTGGCAAAACTGCGTGCGCCTTCGACGAAAATCTCCGCGGCATAATTGAGGTTGGCGCCACCGCTTTCGGCGAGGGTGATGACCGGCAGTTTGTTCTCCTGAGCGATCTGTTGCAGACGCAGGGATTTTTTCAGACCGCTCGGCGAGATCGTGCCGCCCTTGATCGCACTGTTATTCGCGACCACCAGCGCACGAATGCCAGACACGTAACCGATGCCGGCAATCAAGCCGCCACCGGCCGCGCTGCCATCCTTGTCGTCGTGCAGTTTGTAACCGGCGAGGCTGGCCAGTTCGAGAAACGGAGCACCGGGGTCGAGCAGCAGGTTCAGGCGTTCTCGGGGCAACAGTTGGCCGCGCTTGTCGAATTTCGGCTTGGCTTCGGCGGCCTTGTTCAACAGGTTCTGTTCGAGTTGCTGGACGTGTTCGATGGCGGCGATCATCGCTGCGCGGTTGCGGGCGAATGCTTCGCTGTGCGGGTCAAGTTGGGACTGGATCTGCGCCATGGCTTACTCCTTGTCCTGCAAAACGTCGGGAAGGTACGCACGGTGGAAACCGTTGAATGACTCACTGTGGGTCGCCTTGTGCAACGGCCATGCACGGCAGCCGATGCTGGCGGCACCATCGATTTTCAGCGTGCTGCCACTGATGAATGCCGCTGCCGGGCTGAGCAGAAACACAATCGCCGCGCTGACTTCCGATTCGGTGCCGATGCGCTTGAGCGGCACATGTTCGCGCAGGGTCGGGATCACCGCTTTGAACGCACCTTCGTAGGTGTCCATGCCACTGGAGGCGATCCAGCCCGGCGCGACCGCGTTGACTCGCACCCCGGCGTATCCCCACTCGAAGGCGGCAGTTTTGGTGAAGTTGTCCATGCCTGAACGCGCGGCGCCCGAGTGGCCCATGCCGG
Organism: Pseudomonas sp. NPDC087615; assembly: GCF_044743445.1. Lineage (NCBI taxonomy): Bacteria > Pseudomonadati > Pseudomonadota > Gammaproteobacteria > Pseudomonadales > Pseudomonadaceae > Pseudomonas > Pseudomonas sp. NPDC087615. Next base: position 109,333 of record NZ_JBIUWM010000006.1, read on the forward strand.
GCATGCCGCCCCACATGTCGGCGAGCATGTTGACGATGTTGCCACCGTGTTTGCTCATCGACTGGTTGAACACTTCCCGGGCCATCAGGAAACCGCCGACCAGATTGGTGCGTAGCACGGTTTCGAAACCTTTCTGATTGATCGAGGCCAATGGCGACGGATATTGGCCGCCGGCATTGTTGACCAAACCGTGGATCGGCCCGTGCTCGGCGATCATCACCTTGACCAATTCCTTCACCGCCTCTTCATCGCGAATATCGCAAGCCTTCCAGTGTGCACGGCCACCGTCCTCGGTGATTTCGGCGGCGACCTTCTGCAGCTTTTCAGGTTTGCGTCCGACCAGCAGCACCTTGGCACCGAGCGCCGCCAGTTCATGGGCGGTGCAGCGACCGATGCCGCTGCCGCCGCCAGTGACGATGATGGTTTGGCCGCTGAACAAATCGGCTCTGAAAATCGACGCGTAAGCCATGCAAACAATCCTCTAGTCGAGCTGTTCGGCGATGCTCTGCGGCACCGGGATCTGGATTTCCAGCAGTTGCTGGGCGAAGGCTTTGCCTTGCGGATCGATACGCAGACTGGCCACGCCACCGCCGCCGAGAGCGTTTTCCAGGAGAAAATTCAAACTGTGGGTGCCCGGCAGGTACCAGCGTTCGACCCGACCGTGGAGCGGGTCGAGGACGTGGCTCATCCAGTCGACGATGACCGCTGGGGTCAGCGCTTCAGCGATCCATGGCAGGTATTCAGGCTTGCGCGGCATCACACCGATGTTGCTGTGGTTGCCCTTGTCGCCAGAGCGCGCCACGGCGAGTTTCACCAACGCGACGCTGGCGTCGGCGCGGCCCTCAGGTTTTGGTGGTTGATCGGCGATGGGCAGGTTCTGGCTGTCGAGAGCAATCAATGCGGGCAGGGCGCAGGGATGGCGCTCGCCGGCCATGTCGATTTGCAGGGTGCAGGCACTTTTATCAATCAGGAACGAGAACAGACGAATGACCGGGTACACCGTCGGCCGGCCGCCGACGATGCCGGTGAGACCCGGCGCCATACCCGTGGCAGCCTGGGCGATCTCCCGGGAGAACAGGATCAGCGCTTGCTTGTTTGGATGGCGTACAGCCAGTTTGATCACCACCTCTCGCGTGTCGCGACGCTGGCCGTGGGGGCCATAAGTGGCTTCACTGCCGAGCAGTTCGAGGCTGGTTTCGCTGTAGGGCATCCAGCCACGCTGGCTGAACATTTGCGCAGTCTTGTCGATAATGGCCTGACCAACGCGGCGTGCCTTTGCCACCGCGTCAATGCCGGCGATCAGGCAACTGGCGGTGCAGCGGAAACCGTCCGGGTACGTGGCACTGACTTTGTATTTGTCACTGGGCGGCAGGCCTTTGGCACCCTGTACATGCACCCCGTTTTTGCCCTGCTGCTGTAGTTTGACCTGACTGAAATCGCAGATCACATCGGGCAACAGATACGCCTGTGGATCGCCGATTTCATAGAGCAACTGTTCGCCGACGGTCAGCGGTGTGACCAGTCCGCCGGAGCCCTCGGGCTTGCTGACGATGAATTGGCTGTCGGCGCTGACCTCTACGATCGGGAAGCCGATGTGCTCGTAATCCGGAACATCGCGCCAATCGGTGAAATTACCGCCGGTACATTGCGCACCGCATTCGATGATATGCCCGGCCAGCGCGGCTTGGGCGAGTTTGTCGTAGTCATGCCACGACCAGCCGAACTCGTGCACCAGCGCTGCACTGACCACGGCACTGTCGACCACCCGCCCGGTGATGACGATGTCGGCGCCCAGGCGCAGTGCCTCGACAATGCCCGGCGCGCCGAGGTAGGCGTTGGTCGATACGCACATCGGTGGCAGCGGGGCGCCGCTGAACATCTCGGTGATGCCTTGGCCGGTGAGTGACTTGAATTGCGCTTGCAGGTCATCGCCCAGCAGCACGGCGATTTTCAATGGGGTGCCAACCTTGTCGCAGGCGGCTTGCAGGGCGGCGGCGCAAGCCAGTGGATTGACCCCGCCGGCATTACTGATGACACGGATTTTCTGCTCGGTCAGTTGCGGCAGTAGCGGCGTCAGCACGTCGATGAAATCGCTGGCGAATCCTGCCTGTGGGTCTTTCATGCGTGCGCCAGCCATGATCGACAGGGTGATCTCGGCCAGGTAATCGAACACCAGATAATCCAGGCGTCCTCCTGCCACAAGCTGAGCGGCGGCGGTCGACGTGTCACCCCAGAAGGCACTGGCGCATCCGATGCGGACGGTGGTTGGCATTTTTATCTCCGACTCAGGAACCTGCGACAGAAGTGTCTGGAGGCTACCAAGCAAGCGCTTGGTTTGTAAACACTTGAAACTATCTTCTGCCCGAGCGCTTGCTTGGTCGCCGCCAGCGGCTTAAATTGCGCGCAACCCTGCGGTTTCAGGGGGCAACAGACTGATCGACTGTAGGAGAGAACGGGTGGACGAGCAAAAAGCCCTCAGGGTCATGCGCGAATTGGTCGATGCAGGCCAATTGACCGACCCGGACAGCGCCCGCGGCAAACTGCTGCAAGTGGCGGCTCACCTGTTCCGCAACAAAGGCTATGAACGCACCACGGTGCGCGATCTGGCCGGCGCGGTGGGGATTCAGTCGGGCAGCATTTTTCATCACTTCAAAAGCAAAGATGAAATTCTCCGTGCCGTGATGGAAGAAACCATTCGTTACAACACCGCGTTGATGCGCGCAGCGCTCGCCGAAGCGACCAGCGTGCGTGAGCGGGTGTTGGCGCTGATCCGTTGCGAGTTGCAGTCGATCATGGGCGGCAGCGGCGAAGCCATGGCGGTTCTGGTCTATGAATGGCGCTCTTTGTCCGAGGAAGGTCAGGCCAAGGTTCTCGCGTTGCGCGATGTCTATGAAGACATCTGGCTGCAAGTGCTCGGTGAGGCCAAGGACGCCGGGTTTATCCGCGGCGATGTATTTATTACCCGACGTTTCCTCACTGGCGCACTGTCCTGGACGACCACTTGGTTTCGCGCAGGTGGCAGTTTGAGCCTTGATCAGTTGGCGGATGAAGCCCTGATTCTGGTCCTCGAAGAGCGTTGAGGCGCTTTATATCCGTCCGGGAAACTGGCTAACTGGGCAAAACCGCCTAGCTTGAATGCATTGATCGATATTTTTTCGGGGAGTGGGGTGTTTTGAAGTCTTCGCCAATTCGCACAGTCGCGGGGTTAGTGCTCGCAGTGCTGGCTGCATTATGGGTATTGCCCGCTCAGGCAGCGCAATTGGTTCGGGTCGGCGCGGCACATTTTCCGCCTTACACCGTTCGCCCCGAAAATGGTGCCGATACCGGTCTGTTACCACAGTTGGTTGAGGCGCTTAATCGCCTGCAAAGCGACTATCAGTTCGTGCTTGTGCCGACGTCGATTCCCCGACGTTTCGGCGATTTCAAGCAAGGCCGGATCGACATGGCAATCTTCGAGAACCCTGACTGGGGCTGGAAGGAGATTCCCCACACCGACGTCGACATGGGCCTTGAAGATGCCGAGATCTTCGTCGCGCAGCGCGAGGCTGGTCGCCAGCAGAACTACTTTGCTGATCTCTCCGGCAAACGCCTGGCGTTGTTCAGTGGTTATCACTACGAATTTGCCAACTTCAACGCCGACCAAAAATTCCTCACGCAGCACTTCAACGCCACGCTCACCTATTCCCACGACAGCAACCTGCTGATGGTGCTGCGCGGGCGGGCGGATATCGCGCTGGTGACCCGCTCCTATTTGAGTGATTACCTGCTGCGTAACGAAAAAGTGCGCGATGAGTTGTTGGTGTCGCAACGCATTGATCAGGTCTATCACCACTACGCCATTCTTCGCCCGACCGCGCCGATCAGTGGCGAAGCGTTCGGCAAGCTGCTACAGGGTTTGCGCGACAACGGCGAGATGCTGAAGATTTTCCAGCCGTACCAGATTGCCGTGGTGCCAGTGCCTCATCACTGAGGCACTGATTGACCTCCAAACCTAAATTTCCCCTCTCGGCCCACGTTCCATCGTTTAACTGTCGACGATTACCGTGAGCCCGACCCATGTCCAATCTGAATGACCTGACTGCCCTGGCCTTGCCATCGGGCAGCCAATTGGTAGCCGATGCAACCGAAAGCCGTCTGAGCCTGAGTCTGGAAGGGCAACCGTTGATTCGCCTGCGTCTGGATCGTGTGGCCAAGGGGCCGATCCAGATCGATGAGCGTTTTGCCCTGCCGCCAGGCCAGGCGCTGTGGGCTGCCTGTTACTGGCTGTTCGCGCGGGACCCGGAGTGCCAGCAATTGACCTGGCAACTGGATCAGCCGCCGACTGAGGCCTTGCTCAGCGGTTTGCTGGTGAGCACCGACGTGGCGGGTGAATACCGCTGCGAACGCACGCTGTTCTGGCAACTGCCGCAACCGTGGCTCGGCGCTTCGCTGACCGGCAGCTATCCGCAGCAAATGGTTGTCAGCGCTGGCAAGCGCCATCCGTTGCGACCGATGAAGCCGCGCGGCGAGGTTTATCGGCGTTTTGATGCGCGCCTGGGCGCTTGGATTTCCCTGCGTACCGTTGAAATCGAAGCAGACCTGCCGCGCTTCAATTGCTGGCAGAACAGTCCGCGGGTGGCCAGTTTCTGGCAGGAAGAGGGTAGCCTTGAACAGCATCGCGAATACCTGAGCAAGCTTGACGTCGACCCGCACACCCTGACCCTGATCGGTTGTTTCGATGATCAGCCGTTTGCCTATTTCGAAGCCTATTGGGCCAAGGAGGATCGCATTGCACCGTTCTACGACGCGGACAATTACGATCGTGGCATTCACATGCTGGTGGGGGAGGAAGATCACCGTGGCCCGCACAAAGTGGCAAGCTGGTTATCGGCGCTGGTGCATTACCTGTTTCTCGATGATCCGCGCACTCAACGGGTGGTCGCTGAGCCCCGTGCAGACAACGCGAAGATGATCGGCCATATGCAGAACCAGTGCTTTCATTGCGAGAAAGAGTTCGACTTCCCGCACAAACGCGCAGCGCTGATGATTCTGGGGCGTGAGCGGTTTTTTGATCGATGCAAATTGGCTTGATGATCGGGCCTCAGGATCAGGGTGATCCAGAGGCCGCCTTCGCGAGCAGGCTCGCGTCCACATGGGTTTGATGAACAAGTCAAATCCAGTGTGGGGGCGAGCCTGCTCGCGATTGGGAGCGCTGAAAACTCTACGGGTTAGCGACGACCCACCGCCACGGCATCCCGACGACTGCCCGAGACCTTGCGGCAGTGCACCAGCGCATCACGAATCATGAAGTTGACCAGGGTCGGCGAAACGCCGAGTTCCTTGGCGATGTCCTTTTGCGGCACACCGTGCAAGCGGTACATCTCGAATGCATAGCGAGTGCGGCTGGGCAGCTCGGTCAGGGCGTCGGCGATGTGTTCCAGGGTCGAGAAGTTGATGTGCGAGATTTCCGGGGAGGCCCCCTGAATGACCACGTTCAACCCTTCCTCTTCAGGGCCGGAATACTTCTGCTCCAACGCCTGTTTGCGGTAGTGATCGATGGCCAGGTTGCGCACGATCTGGAACAGGTAGCTCAGTTGAGCCTTGATCGACGAGGTGATCTGTGGCGCTGATTGCAGTCGGAAAAACGCATCCTGCACCACGTCTTCGGCCCGCGATCGGCAGCCGGTAATGCGCGCTGCAATTTTGACCAGAATCAGTCGGTTGTCGACAAAGGCCTGAAGTAGCGGTGAATCGCACCTGCCTGTGGATACTTGTTCCGTCATGGAAATCACCTTGCTGCCAATAGGTTAGTGGGGCGCCTGGGGGAGGGGCGTCCTACACATCGAGCGACAAATTATGTTGAATGATAATGATTGTCAATTGAGAAAGAGAATTAATGATCCATCAAGGTGCGGTCTGAGAACTGCGACACGCCGCCGCACTCCGGTCCCATTGGCTAGCCCGCTTGGCGACTAATTATTTCAAGACGTCATCCGTTCTCATTGGTGAATGGTTGCGGGTTAACAATCCAAACCAGACAGCATTCCCATGCCTTGCGCGGTCGGCGTAGACCGCGCCCTGCATGCCCTCGAAGGGCGTGACGCAGCAACCCGATTCCACTAGCAAGCCGAATTCAGGCAGGAAACCAAATGACCGACGCGTTCGAACTCCCCAGCACCCTGGTCCACGCCCTCCAGCGCCGCGCGGCCCTGACGCCGGATCGACTGGCCTTGCGTTTTCTCGCCGAAAACGAAGAGCAGGCTGTGGTGCTCAGTTATCGCGAACTCGATCAGCGTGCGCGCAGCATTGCTGCCGCGTTGCAAGCCGAAGCCGAGTTTGGTGATCGCGCGGTTCTGTTGTTTCCCAGCGGTCCGGATTACGTCGCGGCGTTCTTTGGTTGTCTGTACGCGGGGGTGATTGCGGTACCGGCCTATCCGCCGGAGTCTGCTCGTCGTCACCATCAGGCGCGATTGCTGTCGATCATCGCCGACGCCGAACCGCGTCTGTTGCTGACCAGCGCTGATCTGCGTGACGCCTTGCAGCAGATCGAAGGGGCGCCGCCGTTGCTGTGCGTCGACACCCTCGACAACGCTCTGGCCGAGCGTTGGGTTGAACCGACCCTGCCGCCGGATCACATCGCCTTCCTGCAATACACCTCCGGCTCCACCGCGTTGCCCAAAGGCGTGCAAGTCAGCCACGGCAATCTGGTCGCCAACGAATTGCTGATCCGCCACGGTTTTGGTATCGACGTGAACCCCGACGACGTGATCGTCAGTTGGCTGCCGCTGTATCACGACATGGGGCTGATTGGCGGTTTGCTCCAGCCGATTTTCAGCGGTGTGCCGTGCATCCTGATGTCGCCGGCGTACTTCCTCGGCCGGCCGTTGCGCTGGCTCGAAGCGATCAGCCAATACGGCGGCACCATCAGCGGCGGGCCGGATTTCGCTTACCGCTTGTGCAGCGAGCGGGTCAGCGAATCGGCGCTTGAGCGTCTCGACCTGAGCCGCTGGCGTGTGGCGTATTCCGGCTCCGAGCCGATCCGCCTCGACACCCTGGAGCGTTTCGCCGAAAAGTTCACCGTGTGCGGTTTCAGTGAAGACAGTTTCATGGCCTCGTACGGCCTGGCCGAAGCCACACTGTTTGTCGCCGGCACACCGCGCGGCACGGGCATTGCTGCGCTGCGCGTGGACGATCAGGCGCTGGCACAAAACCGCGCCGAGCCTGGTGACGGCAGCCCGATCATGAGTTGTGGCATCAGTCAGCCGGAACACGCGGTGCTGATCGTCGACCCCACCCGTCTTGAAGAACTTGCCGATAACGTCGTCGGTGAAGTCTGGGCGGCCGGCCCGAGCATTGCTCAGGGCTATTGGCGCAACCCCGAGGCCAGTGCCAAGACCTTCGTTCAGCACGCCGGTCGCACATGGCTGCGCACGGGTGACCTGGGTTTCATCCGCGACGGTGAGCTGTTCATCACCGGTCGGTTGAAAGACATGCTGATCGTGCGCGGTCACAACCTGTATCCGCAGGACATTGAGCAAACCGTCGAGCGCGAAGTGGAAGTGGTACGCAAGGGGCGCGTGGCCGCGTTTGCGGTCAGCCAGGATGGCGAAGAGGGCATCGGCATTGCCGCAGAAATCAGCCGCAGCGTGCAGAAAATCCTGCCGCCCGAAGCGCTGATCAATGCGATTCGCCAAGCGGTGGCCGAGGCTTGTCAGCAAGCACCGAGCGTGGTGGTGCTGCTCAATCCGGGCGCGTTGCCGAAGACGTCCAGCGGCAAACTTCAGCGCTCAGCCTGCCGCCTTCGTCTGGCCGATGGCAGCCTCGACAGCTACGCGGTGTTCCCTTCGGCTGCAGCCTCAAGCAGCGAACCGGCCGTGCCAACCACTGACCTGCAAGCCCTGATCGGCAACATCTGGGCCGAGCAATTGAACGTCAAACAGGTCAACAACGATGACCACTTCTTCCTGCTCGGCGGTAACTCCATCGCCGCCACCCAAGTGATCGCCCGTGTTCGCGAAGCACTCGGCCTGGAACTGAACCTGCGCCTGCTGTTTGAAGCGCCGACCCTGTCTGCTTTTGCCGCCGCCGTGGCGCAACAGCAAGAGGACGGCGGCCACGCTCAGGGCGCAATCACCGTTGTGCCGCGCACTGAGCCGATGGCGCAATCGCTGGCACAGAATCGTTTGTGGATCACCTGGCAACTGGACCCGCAAAGCAGCGCTTACACCATTCCCGGTGCCCTGCGTTTGCGCGGTGAGCTGGACGAAGACGCCTTGCGCCGCAGCTTCCAGCAACTGATCGAACGCCACGAATCCCTGCGCACGCGCTTCTTCGAACGTGACGGTGTGGCCCTGCAGCAAGTCGATGCGACGGCTCAATTCAACCTGCAACGGATCGACATCAGCGATCTGCCAGTCCATGCGCGTGAAACCCGTGCGCAACAAATCCGCGAGGACGAAGCGCGCACTCCCTTTGATCTGCAAAAAGGTCCGTTGCTGTGGGTGAAGCTGATTCGTCTCGATGACGAAGACCACCAACTGCTGGTGACGATGCATCACATCATCGCTGATGGCTGGTCGCTGAACGTGCTGATCGATGAGTTCTCGCGCCTGTATGCCGCCGCCTCGCAAGGCGCTACCGCTGATCTCGCGCCGCTGCCCACTCAGTACGCCGACTATGGCAGTTGGCAGCGTCAATGGCTGGCGCAAGGCGAGAGCGAGCGGCAACTGGCGTACTGGAAAGCGCAGTTGGGCGATGAGCATCCGCCTCTGGCACTGGCCACCGATCATCCGCGTTCGGCTCAGCAACTTCATAGCGCCGCACGACACACGGTGCGTCTGAGCGTCAGCCTCAGCGAAGCGATCCGCAACACCGCGCAGGCGCACGAAGCGACGCCGTTCATGCTGTTGCTCTCGGCATGGCAGAGTCTGTTGCACCGCTACAGCGGCCAGCGCGATATTCGCATCGGTGTGCCCAATGCCAACCGTCCGCGCTTGGAAACCCAGGGCCTGATTGGCTTCTTCATCAACACCCAAGTGCTGCGCGCGGAAGTCGATTCGCGCTCGTCGTTTCTCCAATTGCTGGCCCAGACCCGCCACGCCGCACTCGGTGCTCAGGCCCATCAGGATCTGCCGTTCGAACAACTGCTCGAAGCCTTCCCGCAGGCCCGTGAGCAAGGCCTGTTCCAGGTCATGTTCAACCACCAGCAACGCGATCTGAGTGCGCTCAAACGTCTGCCGGGTCTGCTCGCCGAGGAGCTGCCGTGGCACAGCCGCGAAGCCAAGTTCGATCTGCAGTTGCACAGTGAAGAAGACCGCAACGGGCGCCTGACCCTGTCCTTCGACTACGCCAATGAGCTGTTTGACGCCGCGACCATCGAGCGTCTGGCCGAGCATTTCAGCAACGTGTTGCGTGAGGTCTGTGAACGTCCGCAACAAGCCATCGGCGACCTGCAACTGCTGGCTGCCGACGAGCACGATCAACAGCAACAGTGGAGCGTTGCGCCGTGTGCTCCGGCGCAACAATGGTTGCCGGAACTGCTCAATGAACAGGCACGCCAGACCCCTGAACGCAGCGCACTGGTGTGGGAGGGCGGTAGCCTCGACTTTGCCCAATTGCACGCCCAGGCCAACCGCCTCGCGCACTGCTTGCGCGACAAAGGCGTTGGCCCGGATGTCTGCGTGGCCATCGCCGCCGAGCGTTCGCCGCAACTGTTGATCGGCCTGCTGGCGATCATCAAGGCAGGCGGCGCCTACGTGCCGCTGGACCCGGATTATCCGGCCGATCGCTTGGCCTACATGCTCAGCGACAGCGGCGTTGAACTGCTGTTGACCCAGACCGCACTGCTCGACCGCTTGCCGGCCAGCGCGGGTGTCAGCGTCATCGCCATGGACGCGCTGCATTTGGAAAACTGGCCAAGCGAGGCACCGGGTCTGCGCCTGCACGGCGACAACCTTGCCTATGTGATTTACACCTCCGGCTCCACTGGCCAACCCAAAGGCGTCGGCAACACCCACGCGGCGCTCGCTGAACGTTTGCAATGGATGCAGAACAGCTATCGCCTCAACGAAACCGACGTGCTGATGCAGAAAGCGCCGATCAGTTTCGACGTGTCGGTGTGGGAGTGCTTCTGGCCGCTGATCACCGGTGCCCGTTTGCTGATCGCCGGCCCCGGCGAGCACCGCGATCCGCATCGCATCGCCCAGCTGGTTCAGCAGTACGGCGTGACCACGCTGCACTTCGTGCCACCGCTGCTCGCGTTGTTCATCGACGAGCCGCTCAGCGCCGAGTGCACCAGCCTGCGTCGGGTCTTCTCTGGCGGTGAAGCCTTGCCGGCGGAGCTGCGCAACCGCGTGCTCGCGCAATGGCCGGCGGTCCAACTGCACAACCGTTATGGCCCGACCGAAACCGCGATCAACGTCACCCATTGGCATTGCACCCGCGCCGATGGCGAGCGCTCGCCGATTGGCCGACCGCTGGGCAATGTGGTCTGCCGTGTGCTCGACGCCGATCTCAATCCAGTACCGGCCGGTGTACCCGGTGAACTGTGCATCAGTGGTAGCGGTCTGGCCCGTGGTTATCTCGCCCGCCCGGCACTGACCGCCGAACGTTTCGTGGTCGATCCATTAGGCGAGCAGGGCGCGCGGCTGTACCGCACTGGCGACCGCGCACGCTGGACGTCGGCTGGAGTGATCGAATACCTCGGCCGTCTCGATCAGCAGGTCAAACTGCGCGGCTTTCGCGTAGAACCGGAAGAAATCGAAGCGCGTCTGCTCGCTCAGGACGGCGTTGCCCAAGCCGTGGTGCAGGTGCGCGAAACCGCCGCTGGCGCGCAACTGATCGGCTACTTCACCGCCCTTGATGGCCGCGAGGATCAGGACGCGCAGATCATTCGCCTGAAAACCGCATTGGCCGCCGAACTACCGGAGTACATGGTCCCGGCGCAACTGATGCGTCTGGACGAAATGCCCCTGAGCCCAAGCGGCAAACTCGACCGCCGCGCCTTGCCAGAGCCGCAATGGCAAGTGCGCGAACACGTCGAGCCGGTCAGCGAACTGGAACGGCAAATCGCCGCGATCTGGCGCGAAGTGCTCGGTCTGGCGCAAGTCGGTCTGCGCGACGATTTCTTCGCCCTCGGCGGCCACTCGCTGCTGGCCACGCAAATCATCTCGCGTACTCGTCAGGCTTGCGACGTCGAAGTACCGTTGCGCGCCTTGTTCGAACACAGCGAACTCGGCGACTTCGCCGAGCAGATTCGCCTGATCCAGGTCAGCGGCCGCACCAACCAACAACCGCCGATTGCTAAAGTCGACCGTCGCCAAGCGGTGCCGCTGTCCTACTCACAGCAACGCATGTGGTTCCTCTGGCAAATGGAACCGGACAGCCCGGCGTACAACGTCGGCGGCATGGCGCGCCTGCGTGGCGTGTTGCATGTCGAGCATTTCGAGGCGGCATTGCAGGCGCTGATCCTGCGCCACGAAACCCTGCGCACCACGTTCCCCAGCGTCGACGGCGTGGCCCGTCAGCAAGTGCATGCCGAAACCGGTGTAAGCATGGGCTGGAAGGATTTCTCCCAACTCGCGGCTGACGTGCGTGAGCAAAACGTCCAGCAACTGGCCGACGAAGAAGCGCACCTGCCGTTCGACCTGGAAACTGGTCCGTTGCTGCGCGCCTGTCTGGTCAAGACCGCCGAGCAAGAGCATTACTTCGTCCTGACCCTGCACCACATCGTCACCGAAGGCTGGGCGATGGACATCTTTGCCCGCGAGCTCAGCGCGTTGTACGAGGCGTTCATCGATGACCGCGATTCGCCGCTGGAACCGCTGCCGGTGCAATACCTCGACTACAGCGTCTGGCAGCGCGACTGGCTGGAGTCCGGCGAGCGTCAGCGCCAACTCGACTACTGGACCGCGCAATTGGGCCGCGAACACCCGCTGCTGGAACTGCCGGGCGACCGTCCGCGTCCGCCGGTGCAAAGCCATCAGGGCGAACTGTTGCGCTTCGATCTGAGCGACGATCTTGCTGCTCGGGTTCGGGCATTCAATGCGCAAAACGGTCTGACCCTGTTCATGACCATGACCGCCGCTCTCGCCACGCTGCTCTACCGCTACAGCGGCCAGACCGATCTGCGCATCGGCGCGCCGGTGGCCAACCGTATTCGTCCTGAAAGCGAAGGGTTGATTGGTGCGTTCCTCAACACGCAGGTGCTGCGTTGTCAGCTCGACGGGCAGATGTCGGTCGGCGAGTTGTTCGACCAGGTTCGTCATACGGTGATCGAAGGGCAGTCGCATCAGGATCTGCCGTTCGATCATCTGGTCGAGGCCTTGCAGCCACCGCGCAGCGCTGCCTACAACCCGCTGTTTCAGGTGATGTGCAACGTGCAGCGCTGGGAGTTCCAACAGAGCCGCACGCTCGCTGGCATGACCGTCGAATACCTGGCCAACGATGCGCGGGCGACCAAGTTCGACCTCAACCTGGAAGTCACCGACCTCGACCATCGCCTCGGTTGCTGCCTGACCTACAGCACGGATTTGTTCGATGAGTCGACCATCGCACGCATGGCCAGACATTGGTGCAACCTGCTCGAAGCACTGATCGCCGATCCGCAACAACGCCTCAGCGAGCTGCCGCTACTCGATCAACCTGAACGCCAGCAATTGCTCGACAGCCTCGGCGTCGAGCCGGGCGAGCATCGTCTCGATCAATGCATCCATCACCTGTTCGCCGAGCAGGCTATGGCGCGAAAAGACGCACCGGCCCTGACTTTCGCCGCACAGACCCTGAGCTACAGCGAACTCGATGCCCGCGCCAATCGTCTGGCCTGGGCGCTGCGTGAGCGCGGCGTCGGGCCGCAAGTGCGGGTTGGTCTGGCGTTGGAGCGTTCGCTGGAAATGGTCGTCGGTCTACTGGCGATCCTCAAGGCTGGCGGCGCCTATGTGCCGCTGGACCCGGAATACCCGCTCGATCGTCTGCATTACATGATCGAAGACAGCCGCATCGGGCTGCTGCTCAGTGACCGCGCCATGTTCAAAGCCCTTGGCCAATTGCCGTCGAACGTGGCGCGCTGGTGTCTTGAAGATGACCGCGCCGCACTGGCCGATTACCCGGCCACCGAGCTGCCCTTCATTAGCCTGCCGCAACATCAGGCGTACCTGATTTACACCTCGGGCTCGACCGGCAAACCGAAAGGCGTAGTGGTCAGTCACGGTGAAATTGCCATGCACTGCCTCGCGGTGATCGAGCGTTTTGGCATGCGTGCGGATGACTGCGAGTTGCACTTCTATTCGATCAACTTCGACGCCGCCACCGAGCGTCTGCTGGTGCCGTTGCTCAGCGGTGCGCACGTTGTGCTGCGGGCGCAAGGGCAGTGGGATGCGCAAGAAATCTGCGGGCTGATTCGCCGTCATCGCATCAATGTTCTTGGCTTTACCCCCAGCTATGGCAGCCAGTTGGCGCAATGGCTGGCGACGCAAAACGAAATCCTCCCGGTACGCATGATCATCACCGGTGGCGAAGCGTTGACCGGCGAACACCTGCAGCGCATTCGTGCAGCGTTCAAACCGAGCCTGTTCTTCAACGCTTATGGCCCGACCGAAACCGTGGTCATGCCGCTGGCGAGTCTCGCTCCCGAGGTGCTGGAAGAAGGCGCCGGCAGCGTGCCGATCGGCAGCGTGATCGGCGCGCGCGTCGCTTACATTCTCGACGCCGATCTGGCGCTGGTGCCGCAAGGCGCGACGGGTGAATTGTTCGTTGGCGGCGCGGGACTGGCTCAGGCCTATCACGACCGTGCGGGCATCACCGCCGAACGGTTTGTCGCTGATCCGTTTGCGACCGATGGCGCACGCATGTACCGCACCGGCGACCTGGTGCGCCAGCGCGCCGACGGTCTGGTGGAGTACTTGGGGCGCATCGATCATCAGGTGAAAATCCGTGGTTTCCGTATCGAGTTGGGCGAAATCGAAACGCGCTTGCTCGATCACGACGCGATCCGTGAAGCGGTGGTGCTGGCACTGGACGCGCCGAGTGGTCAGCAATTGGTGGCCTATCTGGTGACGGCGGTTGCCGAGCAAGGCGAAGCCAGACAGGCCGAGTTGCGTGAAGCGCTCAAGTCCCATCTGAAGGCAAAACTGCCGGATTACATGGTGCCGACGCACCTGATCCTGCTGGCGAGCATGCCGCTGACGGCCAACGGCAAACTCGACCGCCGCGCCTTGCCGGCGCCGGATCCGGAGCTCAATCGTCAGGACTACGTTGCCCCCGGCAGTGAACTGGAGCAGACCCTGGCGCAGATCTGGTGCGAAGTGCTTAACGTCCAACGGGTCGGCCTCAACGACAACTTCTTCGAACTCGGTGGCGACTCGATCCTGTCGATTCAAGTGGTCAGCCGTGCGCGCCAGCAAGGCATTCATTTCAGCCCGCGTGATCTGTTCCAGCACCAGACGGTGCAGACGCTGGCCGCCGTGGCCAGTCGCACGCAGCAGGTGACGGCCGAGCAAGGTCTGGTTGTTGGTGAGTCGCGTATGACGCCGATTCAGCGCTGGTTCTTCGACACTGACATCCCTGAGCGTCAGCACTGGAACCAGGCATTGTTGCTGGAGCCGACCGTGGCGCTGGAGCCTCATCGTCTGGAGCAAGCGCTGTGGGCGGTGGTTGGGCAGCACGACGCCTTGCGCCTGCGTTTCAGCGAAGTCGCAGGCGAGTGGCAAGCGACGCATCAAACGGTGTCTGAAACGGCCGTGTTGTGGCAGGTGCGTGTCACGTCGATGGACAAGTGCGAAGCGCTGTTCGCCGATGCCCAGCGCCGTCTCGATCTGCAAAACGGCCCGTTATTGCGCGCCTTGCTGGTCGATGGTCCGCAGGCGCAGCAACGCCTGTTTATCGCCATCCATCACTTGGTGGTCGACGGTGTGTCGTGGCGTGTATTGCTCGACGATTTGCAAACCGTGTATCGCCAACTCGACAGCGAGCAGTCGCTGAAACTGCCCGCAAAAACCAGCGCCTTCAAGGACTGGGCGGCGCGTTTGCAGGCTTACGCCGGCAGCGAATCCCTGCGTGAAGAATTGAGTTGGTGGCAGTCGCAACTGGCCGGCCCGAACGCTGACTTGCCGTGCAAACACCCGCAGGGCGGCCAACACAATCGTCACGCACAAACCGTCAGCGTGCGACTCGATGCCGAGCGCACCCAGCAGTTGCTGCAACAGGCACCGAGGGCCTATCGCACCCAGGTCAATGATCTGTTGCTGACTGCGTTGGCCCGTGTCCTGTGCCGCTGGAGCGGTCAAGAATCGGCGTTGATTCAACTCGAAGGCCACGGCCGTGAAACCCTGTTCGACGAGATCGACCTGACCCGCACGGTCGGCTGGTTCACCAGCGCCTATCCATTACGCCTGACCCCGCACAACATCGAAGAGGCGGCCGGGCAGGGCGCTTCGATCAAGGCGATCAAGGAACAACTGCGTGCCGTGCCGCACAAAGGTCTGGGCTATGGCGTGCTGCGTTATCTGGCCGATGACGTCTGCCAGCGCAGCATGGCGGCGTTGCCGAATGCGCCGGTCACCTTCAATTACCTCGGTCAGTTCGACCAGAGTTTCGGCATCGATGCGCTGTTCCGTCCGCTGGACGAGCCGGTCGGTGCCGCCCACGATCCACAGGCGCCGCTGCCGAACGAGTTGAGTGTCGACAGTCAGGTCTATGGTGGTGAACTGCTGCTGCGCTGGACTTTCAGCGCCGAGCGTTACAACGCGCAGACCATCAACGATCTGGCCGATGCCTACCTTGGCGAATTGCAAAGCCTGATCGCTCATTGCCTGCAAAGCGAGGCCGCAGGCCTGACGCCGTCGGACTTCCCGCTGGCCAGGCTAACCCAGGCGCAACTCGATGCCTTGCCGGTGCCGGCCGCGCACATCGAAGACGTCTATCCACTCACGCCGATGCAGGAAGGCATGCTTCTGCACACCTTGCTCGAACCGGGCACCGGTCTGTACTACATGCAGGATCGTTATCGCATCAACAGCGAACTCGACCCCGAGCGTTTCGCTCAGGCCTGGCAAGCGGTGGTCGCCCGTCACGAAGCGTTGCGTGCGTCGTTCTGCTGGAACGTTGGCGAAGACATGCTGCAAGTGATCCACACACCGGGCCGCACGCCGATCGAATATCTGGACTGGAGCACCATCGCCGACACCGAGCAGGAACCCAAGTTGCAAGCGCTGCTGAAAAGCGAGCGCGAGGCCGGATTCGATCTGCTCAATCAGGCACCGTTCCACCTGCGTCTGATCAAGGTCGGCGCGGGGCATTACTGGTTCATGATGAGCAACCACCACATCCTTATCGATGCCTGGTGCCGTTCGTTGTTGATGAACGATTTCTTCGAGATCTACACCGCCCTCGGCGAAGGTCGTGAAGCGCAGTTGTCGGTGCCACCGCGTTATCGCGATTACATCGCTTGGCTGCAACGCCAGAGCCTGGCCGAGGCGCGGCAGTGGTGGCAGCAGAATCTGCAAGGGTTCGAACGCACCACGCCGATCCCGAGCGACCGTCCGTTCCTGCGTGAGCACGCCGGTGAAAGCGGCGGCATGATCGTCGGCGACCGCTACACCCGCCTTAATGTCGAGGACGGTGCGCGTCTGCGTGAACTGGCGCAGGCCCATCAACTGACCATCAACACCTTTGCCCAAGCGGCGTGGGCACTGGTGCTGCGACGCCTGAGCGGTGATCGCGACGTGCTGTTTGGCGTCACCGTGGCCGGGCGCCCGGTGGACATGCCACAGATGCAACGCACCGTTGGCCTGTTCATCAACAGTGTCGCGCTGCGGGTGCAGATGCCGGCGGACGATCAGCGCTGTGGCGTGCGTCAGTGGCTCAGCGGTCTGCTCGACAGCAACATGCAACTGCGCGAATACGAATATCTGCCGCTGGTGAATATCCAGGAACAGAGTGAATTACCCAAAGGCCAGCCGCTGTTCGACAGCCTGTTCGTGTTTGAAAACGCGCCGGTAGACGTCTCGGTGCTGGACCGGGCGCAGAGCCTGAATGCGACCTCGGATTCGGGCCGCACCCACACCAACTTCCCGCTGACGGCGGTGTGTTACCCGGGCGATGACCTCGGCCTGCATCTGTCTTATGACCAGCGTTATTTCGACGAATCGACGGTCGAGCGCATGCTCGGCGAGTTCAAGCGACTGCTGCTGGCGCTGGTTGACGGCTTCCATGGCGACATGGCCGATCTGCCGCTGCTCGGCCGCGAAGAACAAGACTTTCTGCTTTACGGTTGCAACCAGAGCGGGCATGACTATCCACTGGAGCACAGCTACGTGTCGCTGTTCGAAGCGCAGGTTGTGCAACATCCGCACTGCATCGCCGCCAGTTACCTTGATCAGCAACAGAGTTATGCCGAGCTGAACCACAATGCCAACCGCCTGGGCCATGCATTGGTAGCGGCCGGCGTGCAGAGGGATCAACCGGTGGCGTTGCTGGCCGAACGTAACCTCGATCTGCTGGGCATGATCATCGGCAGCTTCAAGGCCGGTGCAGGTTATCTGCCGCTGGACCCGGGCCTGCCGAGTCAGCGTCTGCAACGCATCATCGAACTGAGCCGCACGCCGGTGCTGGTCTGCAGCGAGGCGTGCCGTGAACAGGCGCAGGTCTTGCTGGACGAATTCAGTTGTGCCAACCGCCCACGGTTGTTGGTCTGGGAAGAGATTCAGACCTTGGCGACATCGATGGAAAACCCGGGCATTCACAGCGGCCCGGACAACCTCGCTTATGTGATCTACACCTCGGGCTCCACCGGTTTGCCGAAGGGCGTGATGGTCGAACAGCGCGGCATGCTCAACAACCAGTTGAGCAAGCGCCCGTACCTCGATTTGAGCGAGGCCGACGTGATCGCACAGACCGCTTCGCAGAGCTTCGACATTTCCGTCTGGCAGTTCCTCGCCGCGCCGCTGTTCGGGGCGCGAGTGGACATTGTGCCGAACACCATCGCTCATGATCCGCAAGGTTTGCTGGCGCATGTGCAGGTGCAGGGCATCACGGTGCTGGAGAGCGTGCCGTCACTGATTCAGGGCATGCTGGCCTCGGATCACCTGAGCCTCGACGGTCTGCGCTGGATGCTACCGACCGGCGAGGCGATGCCGCCGGAACTGGCGCACCAATGGCTGCAGCGTTACCCGCAGATCGGTCTGGTCAATGCTTACGGCCCGGCGGAATGTTCCGATGACGTGGCGTTCTTCCGTGTCGACATGGCCTCGACTCGCGGCAGCTATCTGCCGATCGGCACACCCACCGACAACAACGTGCTGTATCTGCTTGATGGCGCGCTGGAACTGGTGCCGTTGGGTGCGGTAGGTGAATTGTGCGTGGCCGGCACCGGGGTCGGGCGCGGTTATGTCAGCGATCCGCTGCGCACAGCGCCGGTGTTTGTACCGAATCCGTTTGGTGCGCCGGGTGAGCGTCTGTATCGCACCGGTGACCTGGCGCGACGTCGCAGCGATGGCGTGCTGGAGTACGTTGGCCGGGTCGATCATCAGGTGAAAATTCGCGGTTACCGGATCGAATTGGGTGAAATCGAAGCGCGTCTGCACGAACAACCGGAAGTGCGCGATGCGGCGGTCGGGGTGCAGGAGGGCGTCAACGGCAAGCACTTGGTCGGCTATCTGGTTGCGGCGGATTCCGCGCTCAACCCGAACGAACGTCTGGAGCGCATCAAACAACGTCTGCGCAGCGAATTGCCGGAATACATGGTGCCGCTGCACTGGTTGTGGCTTGCGCAGTTGCCGCTCAACACCAACGGCAAACTGGATCGCAAAGCTTTGCCTGCGCTGGAGATCGGTCAGTTGCAGAGCCGCGATTATCGGGCGCCACGCAATGAGCTTGAGCAGACCCTGGCGGGTATTTGGGCTGAGGTGTTGAAGGTCGAGAAGGTCGGTGTGCGCGACAACTTCTTCGAGCTGGGCGGGCATTCGTTGCTGGCCACGCAGATTGCTTCGCGGGTGCAGAAGACCCTGCAACGCGACGTGCCGCTACGGGCGATGTTTGAGTGCAGCACGGTCGAGGCGCTGGCCGAATACATTGAGGGGCTGGCGGCCAGTGATATCACCGAGGAGAAGGTGGATCGCTTGAATGATCTGATGGCGCAGCTGGAGGGTTTGTAGTCTCTGGCGTCATTGAACTCAACACACTTCAACCGCCACATTCGAGTACATTTTCAAGGTTGACGACCCCGAACCGGCAGCTCAGTCTGCCGGTTCACTTTTTTACCGCGCAGGTGAATCGATGCCCTTTTTCAAGGTGGACGGACAAGCACTTCATTACATTGATCAAGGCACAGGCCCGGCCGTGTTGCTGGCCGGCAGTTATTTGTGGGACCAGGCTATGTGGGCGCCGCAGATCGCCGCGTTATCGCCGCACTATCGAGTGATTGCGCTGGATCTGTGGGGTCACGGCGAGTCCGGACGTCTGCCCGATGGCACTCAATCGCTAGATGACATCGCCCGGCAGGTGCAGGCGTTGCTCGATCATCTGGGCATCGACAAAGTCACGCTGGTCGGGCTGTCGGTGGGTGGCATGTGGGGCGTGCGTCTGGCGCTGTCGGCACCGCAGCGGCTCAAGGGGTTGGTGCTGATGGACACTTACGTCGGCGTCGAACCCGAGCCCACCCGTCAGTACTACTTCTCGCTGTTTAAACAGATCGAAGAAACCGGGGAAATCTCGGAACAGTTGCTCGACATCGTCGTGCCGATCTTCTTCCGGCCGGGCATTGATCCGCAGTCGGCGTTGTATCAGGATTTTCGCGCAAAACTCGCGGCTTACACCTCTGACCGGCTACGCGAAAGCATCGTGCCGATGGGGCGCATCACCTTTGGTCGTGATGACCTCCTGCCGCGTCTGAGTGAGCTGAATGCAGCCACCACACTGGTGCTGTGCGGCGATCAGGACAAACCACGACCACCGTCGGAAGCGCAGGAAATGGCAGAGCTGATCGGTTGCCCTTGGGTACTGGTGCCGGAGGCGGGGCATATCTCCAATCTGGAGAATCCGGCGTTTGTGACTGAGGTGCTGTTTAACTTCCTGAGTGAGCGCAACGGTTAGACCGCGTCATCGCTCTTCGCGAGCGAGCCCGCGCCCACAGAAGGATGGCATTCCAATGTGGGAGCGGGCTCGTTTGCGAAGGGGCAGTAGCCTCAACAATGTCCAGTGTTACTTAGGCCCAAGAATCTTCGCCAACTTGTCCGGCGTCGGCGCGCCTTGTTGCTGTTGCAGTTCGCCCTTGTCGTCCATATAGAAAATCGCCGGCGTGGCTTGCAGGTCCAGGTCTTCCATCAACTGCATGTTTGCCGCCAGTTTGGTCTGCACCGCCGCCGGGATGTCTTTCAACGCCTTGAGCGAACTGCCCTTGCCTGCCTTTTCGTGGTCTTGCAGTGCCTTTGCCGGATCCTTGGCGGCCAGCAGCGCAGCAGATTTACCCGGGCTGTCTTCGCGAATGATCCCGACCATGATGTGCCGTAATTGCACCTTGCCGGAGTTGACCCACGGCCGTGCCTGTTCCCAGAACATGTTGCAATACGGGCAGTTCGGGTCGCTGAACAGGTACACCGTGCGGGGTGCATCCTTGTTGCCGTCCTGAATCCAGTTGCTCGCTTCAAACTTGGCCCAGACTTCCTTGGCCATCGGCGCGTAGACCAGTTTTTGCAGCGGTTCACTGCTCAGGTCCTTGCCGTCGGCGTCGTACAGGTTACCCAGCAAAACGTGTTGACCGTCCGGGGTCAGGTACAGCGCCATGCCACGGTTCTGGTACTGCGCGGCATAACCGCGCAAGCCGTCCGGGGCGTCGAACTGGCCGACGATTTTTGCGCCTTTGGCTTCGATCTTTTTGATCGCGGCCGGTAACTCTTCAGCGGCCTGAACGGACGGCAGGTGCAGCAGGGCAGTGCCCAGGGTCAGCGTCAGCAGGTGGCGGAGGCGGTGCATGGCAGTTTCCTTGCAGAGGTGGCCGGGCCAGTGGCTCGGTTCGGGACGTCGAAGTTTTCCAGGGCGCGGGCCAGGCTGGCGTTGGACAGCTCGCCCAGATGACTGGCCAACAGCCGGCCGTCAGGGCTATAGAACAGGGTAGTCGGTAATGCCATGGAACCCACGGCCTGACCCAGGCGGCCGCCACGGTCGAACAACACGTTGCTCAGGCTCAGGCCCTGTGTTTCGAGAAACGTCGCCACGCTCTGCATGCTTTCGGCCTGATTGACGAAGAGGAAGGTCAAATCGGGGCGTTGCTGTTGGGCACTTTCCAGTACCGGCATCTCCCGCCGGCAGGGCGGGCACCAGGTCGCCCACAGGTTGATCACCAGTGGCCCGCCCTGATAGTCGCTGAGTTTGATGGTCTCTCCGGCCGCGTTGCGCAGGGAGATGTCCGGCAAGCGGGTACCTTGTTCGTAGATATTCAACGACAGCGTCGCCAGCAGCCAGAATGCCACGCCGCTGGCGACGCCGAACCCCAGCGGTCGACGCGACCCCGGGCGACGCCAGCCGCGATACAGCGCAGCCAGCAGCAATACGATCACCCCAGGCCAGGCAAGGAAACCACCATCGCGCAGGTCGATGATCTGCCACGGATCATTGCGATAGTGGCTCCAGTACATCGCGACAAATGCGACGCGAGCCGCGAGTATGCCGAGCAGAAACAGGCTGAACAACGCTGACTCGGGGTTATCACCACCACGTTTGGCCACCCGCCAGCCAACAAAGGTCGCCAGTGCCAATGCACTGATCAGCAGCAGGTGATTAAGCGCGATGGCAAAAGTGCCGAGAGTGAAGGTCAGCATCAGTTGGCGTCCCGGGTGGCGGTCCAGCGTTGCAGGAACGTATCGGCATCGACTTCGCCGGTAATGCGCTGGCTACGACGTTCCTCGCCGTCGGCACCGATCCACACGAAGCTGGGTGGCCCCGGTACTTTGAAGCGAGCGAGCAGTTCACGGCTGGCGGCGTTGTCAGCGGTGACATCCAGTCGCAGCAGGCGCACATCGCTCAGTGCCTGCATCACCTTGTCCTTGCCGAACACCTGCTTTTCCATGACTTTGCACGACACGCACCAGTCGGCGTAGTAATCGAGCAGCACCCACTGGCCCTGGGCCTTGGCGGTATCAAGTTCGCGTTGCAGTGCCGCCGGATCCTTGAGAGTGGTGAACGCGTCATGGCCACTCGTTGCTGCGTTGGTGACACGGCCGGCGCTGTAGACCTGCAACGGCTGGTACGGATCGTCGCTGCCGCCAGCGGCGCCGATCACCAGCAAACTGCCCCACAACCCGAGCAGCAAGGACGTGGCACCGAACATCTGGGCAACCCGGCCATAACCGTCGGATTGCTTCCAGGCGCTATAAGCGGCGATCAACAACAGGGCACCGCACAAACCCTGCCACAACGACGGGTCCAGCACCGGGCGCAACATCAACAATGCGGTGGCGAGGAACAGGAAGCCGAACACGCCTTTGAGCAGGTTCATCCAGTCACCGGGTTTTGGCAGGAAGCGATTGCCGACTGTCACCAGCAGCAACAGCGGTACGCCAATGCCGATCCCCAGCGAGAACAGAATCAGACCGCCATGCAGTGCGTTACCGCTCTGCGCGATGTACAGCAGCGCACCGGCCAGTGGCGCGGTCATGCATGGGCCGACCAGCAAACCGGACAGCGCGCCGAGTACACCTGCGCCAATCAGGCTGCCACCGGTGCGGCTGCGCGAAGCGTGTTCCAGTCGGTCCCGCAGCGCGACCGGCAATTGCAATTCAAAGAAACCAAACATCGGCAATGCCAGCACCACAAACACGGCGGCGAAGGCGCCCAGCAACCACGGATTTTGCAACCAGGCCTGCAGGTTCGCCCCCAGCAGTGCGGCAATCACGCCCATCGCTGCATACACCAGTGCCATGCAGATCACATAACTGCTGGCCAGCGCGAAACCCCGGCGTGGCGTCGCACCACTGCCGACAATCATCCCGGCCAGAATGGGCAGCATCGGTAGCGTACAGGGGGTGAATGCCAACAGCAGGCCGAGGCCGAAAAACACCAGCAGGCTCCAGCCCAGCGCCCGTTGTTGCAGGCTGCTGGCCAAGGCTTGATCCGGAGCTTCTGCGCCTGTCGCCACGGCCGCTTTACCGCCCAGGTCAATCACCCGTGTTTGCGGTGGATAACACAAACCGGCATCGGCACAGCCTTGGTAGCTGACTTTGATCTGACCGGTAGCCGCCGCCGGGATCTTCACCTCAAGCCCTTGACGATAGACCGGTTGTTCACCGAAAAACTCATCGCTGTGGGATTCGCCTTCAGGCAGCAACGGTTGTTGTTCGGCGGTCAGCCCGTCGAATTTCAGGCGCTTCTGGTAGAGGTAATAACCGTCGGCGATCTGCCAGAACAGTTGGTTCTCACCGGACTCCAGGCGCTCGGATGTAAGGACGAATGCTTTGTCGACCGGCAAAAACTCGGGTTTTGTTTCAAATGGATTGTTCCCGGCCTGGGCAAGGCCCGAGATCAAGAGCGCAAACAGTAGAAAGAAATGACGCATGTAGGAGCCTTGTCCCTGTGCAAGTGAAGCGCAGAATGGGCGGTCGCGATTAACCGATGATTAACCGCGCCCTGTGACGCCTCCTGGCCAGTCAGTCACGCAACAGTCCTGGCCACGTACCGTCATTGACCGACTTTGGGCCGTACGTTCGTGACTTGCTCATGTCGTATCTCAGGTACTCGTGGTTAGTCAGGAAGATGTAAAGCACCGAACTGTCTGACGTTCGATCATTTTGTGCAACGGAAATAATTCGATGTTTATAGCGCGACAAGCCGGGCCAGTTATTTTCGTTGATCGTGTCGTGACAAATAGTGTCGCGTTCCAGGTTGGCGCTGACGGTGGTGCCATCGCTTAACAGAAACCGGAAATATTTGTCGTTTGCGGGACGTGGCCACCAGGTACCTCCGACAATCCGCTCAAAATAAGGTTGCAGGCGATGCCACATTGAATGTTCAACGTACTGTTGGCCCATGACTTTATCGGTATCCTGGTTGTACCACGTCACCACTGGAGTTTTATTCTGATAAGAGAACAACCACAGAATATCGCGGTCGTCGAACAATACGCTCTTGCGAGGGAATCCGGTTGTTGTGAAGCCGAAGCGCAGGTTCTTTACGTCATTGAGAGTATCCCAACTGCCCTCGACAGGTGAGGGGTAACCCGCCGGTACTTCATTGTCACCGATGTTGAAGCGTGAGTAGGTATTGGTGTCTTTGAAGAAAAAATAAATCCGGTCTTTTCCTGCGCGCCAGTCCACAGCGACAAAATTTTTTAATTCAGGCATGTCTGATTCCATTCATATAAAAGCGGTAAGTTTGCTGCTTTAAGGTTTGTTTGTACGGCGGCTGCCAAACACAGGTTCAGTCGCGCAGCAGTCCCGGCCAATTGGTTTCATTGATGTTGTGCGGGCCGGAGACGAGCCGGTCTGTCTGTATGTTGTAAACAAGGTATTGGTTGCCGGTCAGGAAGATATACCAATAGCTGTCAGCGAAAGTTCGATCATTTTGTGCGCCGGTGATGATCCGGTTTTTATAAGGAATAAGGGCGCCCAGTCTATGCTGGCCCAAAGCATTGCGGGTCAGTGTTTTTGCTCTGTAGTCGAACGTCAGGTAATGCCCGTCATTGAGGATGAATCTGAACAGGAAAGAATGGCCAGTAATCTCTGCCCATGTGCCGGTAATGATCTTGTCAAAGTAAGGAAGTATTGGCTTCCAGAGCGTGTCGGCCAGTTTGTAAATGCCCGACACTTTATCTTCATCCTGGTTGTACTTGCAGACTGTCGGTGTGTCGCCGTTGTAGAAGAACAGCCAGGCGATATCTTCGTCGCCACCGGCGTTAAAACCCAGCGACGTGGTGGTGAAGCCGAAGCGCAAGTGTTTGGTGTACGGGTCGAACTTGTCCCAACTGCCTTCAGTGGGGCCGGGATAACCGTCCGGCACTTGTCGATCGCCGATATCGAATCGAGAATAAGTGTCGGTGTCCTTAAAGAAAAAATAAATGCGGTCAGGGCCAGAGCGCCAGTCGACGGCGACGAAATTTTTTAATTGAGGCATGTTTTAAGTCCATTTAATTAGGGTTGTTTTTTGAGGCGTGTTCAAACTATCTGGAAACGTTATTTGTATGTAGTGAAAAGGTGTTGTTTTTTATTTCTGGAAACGCTGGATGGAAATGATCTTGCGCGACATCTGACTATTGGAGTGGGCGATCACAGGGCGCATGCCCACTCGATTGTTCACTGTGCTTTGCGTCACCATCGGGGATCGCCATAATTGCCGCTTAATCCTCGCTTGCTTCACTCACGTTTTTTGCTCAGGGAGTTGCCATGCACGTACTGGTTTGTGAAGACGATGAGTTGATCGCCAGCGGTATCGTCGCCGGTCTCACTGCCCAGGGCTTGACTGTGGAGCACGTCAACACCGCGTCCAAGGCGCGGGCGATACTCAAGGTCGCCGAGTTTGACGTGATGGTGCTTGATCTCGGCCTGCCCGACGAAGATGGCCTCAAATTGTTGCAGCAGCTACGCCAACAAGGCCTGGAGATTCCCGTGCTGATTCTGACTGCGCGCGATTCGGTCACCGACCGCGTCAACGGTTTGCAGGCCGGCGCTGACGATTACTTGCTCAAACCGTTTGACCTGCGTGAGCTTTTTGCGCGTCTGCAAACCTTGCTGCGTCGAGTGGCCGGGCGCAGCGTCAACCTGATCGAACACGGTGCGCTGACCTACGACCCGAGCAGCCGTGAAACCACCCTGGCGGGGCAACCGGTGGATTTGTCGCGACGCGAACAATCGCTGCTGCAAGCCCTCCTGCACAACCGGGGCCGAGTGCTTTCCACCGAACAATTGAAAGACAGCGTCTACGGTTTCAATGATGAATTGGAAAGCAACGCGCTGAACGTGCATATCCACCACCTGCGCAGCAAACTCGGCAAAGGCATAGTCGAAACCGTGCGAGGGCTGGGCTATCGCCTCGGGCCGGCCGATGGTGGAGATCAGAACAAGTGATGAGCCTGCGATTGCGCCTGAGCCTGACCCTCGGCGCTGCGTTTGCGCTGATCTGGGCGTTGGCAGCGGCCTGGATGCTCAGCGATCTGCGCAATCAGATGATGTTTTCCCTCGACCAGCGTCTGGTGGCTTCAGCGCGCATGGTTGCCGGGCTGCTGGAGCAATTGCCAGCCTTGCCGAGCAAAGGCGAGGGCACCCATTTCAGTGCCGAGCAACTGAACATTCCCGGCGGCATGGCCTGTCAGGTCAGTTCGCTGCGCGGGGAGATTCTTGCCCGCAGTCACAACCATCCTGAACAAGCGCTGGAGGCCGAGAAAATGGGCTTCCACGACCAGATGATCGACGGCGCGCCGTGGCGCAGTTTCACCCTCGCCCGGGGCGACGTGCGGATCACCACGGCGGACCGGCAGATTGAACGCGAAGCCCTGAACATGTCGATCCTGCTGGCGGCGTCGGTGCCGGTGGGGGTGGCGTTACTCGGATGTCTGTGCCTGCTGTGGCTGGGGATCGGCCAAGGGCTGGCGCCGCTCAACCGTCTGCGCGAAGCCTTGATGCGGCGTAATGCCGATTCGCTTGAGCCGTTGCAGTTGCAGTCGTTTCCCAGCGAACTGAAGCCTTTGCTCGACACCCAGAATCAGTTGTTCCAGCGCATCGGCAAGACCATCGAACGTGAACGTCGCCTGACCGGAGACGCGGCCCACGAACTGCGCAGCCCGCTGACGGCGATCAAGACGCACCTGCAAGTGGCACGCATGACCGACGGCAGTGCCCGCGATCAGTCGCTGGCACGGGCCGAGGAGGGCGCTGATCGCTTGCATCGCACGCTTGAGCAGTTGCTGTTGCTGGCGCGGGTTGAGGGCAGTCTGTCGTTTGATGACGGCTCGCAATGCAGCGCCGAACAAGTGGCCAGACTCGCCATTCAGGACGCCACGGGTGGTGAACGTCAGCGGATCGAATTGAAGTTGCCGGCCAATCTCTCGGCAGCGCCATTGCAAATGCCAGCGGTGCTGTCGATTGCCGCGCTGCGCAATCTGCTCGACAACGCCCTGCGCCATACGCCCGAGGACTGTGCGGTCGAGGTGAGCCTGGAAACCATCGGCAACCGTGTACGCTTTGTCGTGCGTGACCACGGTCCCGGCATTGCGCAGGACGATCTGCAGCATCTGACCCAGCGCTTCTGGCGCAACGGCCAGAGCACGGGCTGCGGCCTGGGCCTGGCGATTGTTCAGGCAATCGTCCAGCGTTGCGACTGCGCGCTGCATTTCGACAGCCGCCCGGATGGGTTGCGGGTTGAACTGACCATGCCGTTACAACCGGCCTGAATCCAGCATGAATCCCTGTGGGTGCGGGCTTGCTCGTGAAGGCGTCTGATCAGTTGATATTGATGTCGACTGACACAACACCTTCTCGAGCAAACCCGCTCCCACAAAGGATCAGTGTTTTGGCTCATCAAATGTAACTTCTCGGCGTTCGCTATCCGGCTGGCTTGGGGTTAAGGTCACCCCAGCTTTGACTCAATGGATTGAGGGAACTGCGCCATGGAAGCACCCATCTGCATTCGTCCGGCCATTCTGGCCGACGTCGGAATCATCAGCCGTATCATCGAACATTCGATCCGTTTCGGTTGTGCGCTCGATCATCGCAATGACCCGCCGCTCGTCAGTGGCTGGACCCGGCAGCATTGCGCCGACGTCATCAGTGCCCGGCTCGCCGATCCGCACTTCTACTTGAGTATCGCTTTGCTTGCGGACAAACCGGTCGGTGTCGGCATGGCCCGGGTCAGCGGCGACATTGTGTTCTGCTATGTACAGCCGCAATCCTTTCGCCGTGGTGTGGGGCGGGCGTTGATGAGTGATCTTGAAGGCTGGCTGCGGGTTCGGGGGGCGCTTCACGCCCACCTCAACAGCACTCGCACCGGTGAAGCCTTTTATCGTCATCTGGGGTATCACGAATCTGAACCATCCCTGGCACACCAAGGCTTGCAGGTCCTACCCATGTACAAGCCGCTGCCGTTGCCCGGATGACGAGTCGATCAAGGGCCTAAATCCTCACCTCGCTTAAGCGTTTCCAGAACAGGAAAACCTGCAAGTGCGCCCCGTGACGGGAGTGCGTAACTGTCGGGTGTGCTGTTTTGGTCGCTATTCATAGCCAATTGAGGGGTCGAGAGATGTCAGTCGCCACCAGCCTTATCGAAGAGTCGTCGGCCCGGGTCATCTCGGCGCCAGCGGAAACCTTGTATCAGTTCAATGAATCGCCATTGCTGGCCCGTCAGGCCCGGCAGGAATCCAATGCCCGCAGCTATCCACGCCGCATTCCACTGGCACTCAAGCGCGCCAAGGGCTTGTATGTCGAAGACGTCGAGGGGCGTACGTTCATCGACTGCCTGGCCGGTGCCGGCACGCTGGCGCTGGGGCATAACCATCCAGTGGTGATCGAGGCGATCCAGCAGGTGCTGGCCGATGAATTGCCGCTGCATACGCTGGACCTGACCACCCCGGTCAAGGATCAGTTTGTCCAGGATCTGTTCGGTCTGCTGCCCCCGGCGCTGGCGTCGCAAGCGAAGATCCAGTTCTGCGGCCCGACCGGCACTGACGCGGTGGAAGCGGCGTTGAAACTGGTGCGCACCGCCACCGGGCGCAGCACGGTGCTGTCGTTCTCCGGCGGTTATCACGGCATGAGTCAGGGGGCATTGAGCCTGATGGGCAGCCTGGGGCCGAAAAAACCGCTGGGGGCTTTGCTCAGCAGCGGCGTGCAGTTCATGCCGTTCCCGTATGACTACCGTTGCCCGTTTGGCCTCGGTGGCGCGGCGGGGGTGAAGGCAAACCTGAGCTATCTGGAAAACCTGCTGAACGATCCTGAAGCGGGCGTGCAATTGCCTGCGGCGGTGATCGTCGAGGCGGTGCAGGGCGAGGGCGGTGTGATCCCCGCCGATATCGAATGGCTGCGCGGTTTGCGCCGGATCACCGAGAAGGCTGGCGTGGCGCTGATTGTCGATGAGATCCAGAGCGGTTTCGCCCGTACCGGCAAAATGTTCGCCTTTGAACACGCTGGCATCACCCCAGACGTGGTGGTGCTGTCCAAAGCCATCGGCGGCAGTCTGCCGCTGGCGGTGGTGGTCTATCGCGACTGGCTCGACACCTGGCAACCGGGCGCCCACGCCGGTACGTTCCGGGGCAATCAGATGGCGATGGCTGCAGGCTCTGCGGTCATGCGGTATCTGGTCGAACACAAGGTTTGCGAACACGCCGCCGCCATGGGCGAGCGTTTGAGTGAGCACCTGCGCATCCTGCAACGGGATTTCCCGCAACTGGGCGATGTTCGTGGTCGCGGTTTGATGCTTGGTGTCGAGTTGGTCGATCCGAATGGCGCCCCGGATGCGCTCGGCCATCCACCGTCGTTTGCGCGCCTGGCGCCACTGGTGCAGCGCGAATGCCTCAAGCGTGGCTTGATTCTGGAACTGGGTGGCCGTCATGGCGCGGTGGTGCGTTTCCTGCCGCCGTTGGTGATCACCGCTGCCGAGATCGACCGTGTTGCCGAGATTTTCGGTCGCGCTCTGGGCGCGGCCATCGCGGCACTCTAAATTTCTCACCACGCCGAACGTTCTTTCTACATACCCGGCTGCACCCTTCGAGCAGCCCACCCTTACAACGATGGAGAATCAGCATGACGTCAGTATTCGACCGCGAGGACATCCTCTTTCAGGTCGTGGTCAACCACGAAGAGCAGTACTCGATCTGGCCGGATTACAAGGCCGTGCCAGAGGGTTGGCGCACCGTGGGCAAGAGCGGCCTGAAGAAGGAATGCCTGGCCTACATCGAGGAAGTCTGGACTGACATGCGTCCGCTGAGCCTGCGTCAGAAGATGGAAGGTCTGACAGCCGCTCAATAAGCTGCCGGGCAAAAAAAAGAAACCCGCTGGACTGGATGCAGTCAGCGGGTTTTGTCATTTCCGGGATTTGATCATGCAGAGCGTTAATGCGCTGTAACTGCACTCAGCCCCTTGATCAGGGCGTCGACATTGCCTTCCAGCTCAGCCACCGGGTCCGCCGCATCTGTACTCAACACCAACAGCCGACCGCCCGATTCAGCAATTGCCGCTTTTACCGCCTCCGACGGCTGTCGATGGTGCAACACCACCGCCACCTCATTGTCTTTTAGCGTCGCCGTCAGTTGCTTCAGATCTTCCGGCGTCCAGTCAGCATCAGGGCGCGGATCCTGAGCGATCAGTTCCAGGTTCAGGCTGCTGATCAGATACCCGAAGTGATCACTCAAGCTCATCACACTCAGATTATCGGTACTGGCCAGACGCGCTTCGCTGTCGGCGCTGAGCTTGAGCAAGCGCTGTTTCAGCTCCGCCAGATTCGCCTCGATCTTCGGCTTGGCGGTCGGTGCCAAACGCACCAGATCGGCGGCCATCACGTCGGCCATGCGTCCCATGTTGTTGCTCGCCAGCCATGGCTGACTGTTCAAACCATCGACCTTCGACCCCGGTTGCACAGCGATGCCGGGCAGGGCGCCGTCGACCGGACGGGCAGCATCGACTTCAACGATACGGATGTTGCTGCGGCGGGCGATCGGGTACAGCGGATCATCGGCCCACAACGAGCGCACACCGATCACCGCATCGGCGCCGGTTGCCAGTTTGCTCAACGCCGGCGCGCCGCGCCCGGTGAAGTAGGCGGTTTGGCGACTGCCCGGCAGGTTGACCGGTGCCGCACGTTCCAGGCTGATGTCGGTGCCTTTGAGCAGCACCTCGCTCAGGCCATAGGTGATTGGCAGTGAGGTCAGCACTCGCAGGGGTTTGGTGCTTTCGGCGGCCATCAGAGGGGGCGAGACCACGCCGCACAGGGCCATGGCCAACGTCAGGTTGCGCAATGAAAAAGCCATTTATCCAAGGTTCCCTTTCAGACTGGGGACGACACCGCGCGCAATGGCGGCGAGGGCGAAGGCGATGCCAGCGACCAGAATGATCGCGGCGCCGGACGGAATCGGCAGATCGAACACGATCGGCGCGAGAATGCCGCACAAAGTGCTGATGGTGGCAATCAATACCGAGCACCAGAAAAAGCCCTTCAGCGACTGGCTGAGTAACCGCGCGGCCGCCGCAGGAATCACCAGCAGCGCGCCCACAAGAATTGCGCCGATGACTTTCACGGCCGCGACGGTGATCAGTGTCACCAGAATCACGAACAGGTAATCCAGAGTCTTTACGGCCACGCCGCGCACGGCGGCCAGTTGCGGGTTGAAACTGGCGAGCATGATGCGGTTGTAAAGCGGCAGGGCCAGCGCCATGACCAGCGAACCGACGATGGCCAGCACTGCCAGATCGTTGCCGTTGACGGTCAGCACCGAACCGAACAGCACGTTTTCCAGAATGTGCACGTTGATCTTGCCCGCCAGAATCAGCAGCAGACTCGCGCCCAGTGCCAGCGACACTGACAGGAACACGCCGATCAGGGTGTCTGGTGCCAGGCCGGTGCGGTTGCGCAGGTAATTGAGCAGGATGCCGAACAGCAGGCAGTAACCGAACAGGCTGCCGTAAGGTCCGGTGTAGGGTTCGCCGAGCAGGATGCCGATGGCCACACCGGTCAGCGCCGCATGGCCCACCGCCTCCGAGAAAAACGCGAAGCGCTTGACCACCACCAGCGTGCCGAGGCCACCGAGTACCGGGCCGATCAACAGACCGGCAAGCAATGCATTGACCACAAAACCATAGGCCAGCGCTTCGGGCAGGTAACCGGAGGAGGCCCAGCCCTGGACCATCAGACGAAAGGCTTCATAACTCATCAGGCAACGCTCCGTGGATGGGTCGAAAACAAACTCAGCAGGCGTTCCGGAGTCAATGCCTGTTGCGGTGTGGCGTCGAACAGCACGCGACGGTTGAGACCGGTGACGCGGTCGGCCAGACGCCCGACCGCGTCCAGATCATGTTCGATCCACAGCACGGTGATGCCCGCTGCGCGCCAGTCGCCGAGCAGGCGTTCGAACACCTGAATCCCTGCTTCGTCCAGAGCTGACATGGGCTCGTCGAGCACCAGCAGTTGCGGCGCCGGGATCAGCCCTTGCGCGAGGAGCACTCGCTGACGTTCACCGCCAGACAGCGCGCCCATGCGGCGTTTGCGTTTGTCCTGCATGCCGACGCGCTCCAGTGCCGCACCGATGGCGCCGGCGTAGCGCTTGCTCAATCCGAGAAACGCCGGTCGGCGCTGGCACATGGCGGCCATGAAATCGTCGACTGTCATCGGCAAACCGCGATCAAATTCCAGCGCCTGCGGGACGTAGCCGATGGTGCCGGGCATGCCGGGCCATTGCAGGCTCAACTGCCCCTGATGCGGCATTTGCCCCAGCAACGTCTTGATCAGCGAGCTCTTGCCACCCCCGTTGGGGCCGACCAGTGCATGCACGCTGCCGGGCTGCACCTCAAAGGTTACGTTGTCGAGAATCGTGGTGCGCCCCAGCGTCAGACTGACTTCGGCAAAATCCAGCGTCGGCCCCGAAACCTGTGCGAGCAAGCTCGCTCTCACAGCGGATCTGGATGCGTCAGAAAGGGGTTCTTTTATCGTCATGCGCCGGACTCCTGAATCGCCCGAACCACGGTGTTGAGGTTGCCGGTCATTTCCTTTTCGTACTTGTCTGCCGCGTATTCACCGTAAGAAATGTGCGACAGCGGGTACAGCTTCACGCCTGACTCACGCTGAATGGTGTCGACGTAAGTGGACGGGAAGTCCATTTCCGAGAAAATCACTTTTACGTCCAGTTCGCGCAACTGGTCGATGGTCTTTTTCAACTGGCTCGGGCTTGGTTCAATACCGTGGGCCGGCTCAACCACCGCGGTCACTTCCAGGCCGAATTCGCGCAGCAGGTAGTCATAAGCGGCGTGAACAGTGGCGACGCGCAATTCGGCGTTGGGTGCCTGGGTCAGTTTGGCGAGCGCATCGGCACGCATCTGCCGCAGACGTTTGCCGTAGGCGCGGGCATTTTGGGTGTAGGTCTTGGCGTTGTCCGGATCGAGTTTGCCCAGCTCGCGGGCGATGTTGTTGACCTGCGCGATAGAGGCGCTGATCGACAGGAACGTATGCGGATTCACGACTTTGCCGGCACCGCGTGCGGCGACCCCGGTGGCGGCCAGCAGCGGCACGTTTTCGTTGGCTTCGATGGTGTTGACGTTCGGCGTTTCGCTGGCCGCGATCATGCGGTCGGCGAAATCATCATGGCCGACACCGTTGAGCACGATCACATCCAGACCGCTGATACGTTTGATGTCCTCGGCCCGTGGTTCGTAGGCGTGCGGATTGAAACCCGCAGGAATCAGCGGCACGACCTCAGCCTTGTCGCCAACGATGTTCGCCACATAGCTGTAATAAGGGTGCAAGGTGATGCCGATGCGCAGGCGTTTGGCCGGATCGGCGCTCGCCAGCGGGCTCAGCAGGCAGGCGCAAAGGCCCGCTAGAAACAAACGTAACAACGGACGGCGAGGCGATGAAATAGACATGGGCAAGCGGTCTTCTCTCGAATAAGGGCGAGGAATCAATGACGATGTTCGCGGGTAACCCCGGCATCGTATTGCGCGACGATCTGTTTCCACCCAGCGGCGGACAGGGCGGTGTCGGTCAGCTCCGATGGGGCTTGCAGACCCGCATCACGATTGAGCCAGATATCCGGTGCCGCCTTGTCATCGGCGGCTACGCGCATCAGAAACGAACCGGCGACGGCGGGTGTCTGGCTATGGCCGAAGTAGGCGCTGTCCGCGAGTATTTGCCAGGCATGGCCGCCACGGCTGATCGCGCTGACGTCCTGAGCAAACGGGGCGAAACCTTCATCGGCCAGGCCTTGTGGGGACGGCAGGGTTTTCTGTTCTTCGCGCAGCAACTGGATTTCGTCCAGCGTCACGCGCAGATCGGCATAAATGCCCTGCTCGGCGGCGCTGAGGTCGCGCCGGGCATCGAACTGATGGCTGGCAACAGGCTCCGGTTCGTGGGAAACCCTGCGCCATGCCACCACGGACCCTGCTATCGCGAGGATCAACAGGCACATCAGCAACACGTTGAGGGTTTCATGGCCGGCTCCTGCCGGGCGCACAACTTGGGTGGTTGGCGTACTCATGGTGCCTCGATGTCCGCTTGGTCGATTTCCACGACATGCCCGGGACCGGCGTCGAACAGCACGTAGAACTCGGCGCCGGGTTTCTTGAAGGTCAGGGTCGAGTCGCTACCGAGTTTGCCCGGCACCAGAATCGTCTCGTCGTAGCCGATCACGTCGAGGGTTACCCCCGGTGCGCCGCTGCCGTCAGAGAAGCCGCCGGTGCATTTGATCTGTTCGGCATCAATGGCTTTGCACTCGCACATCGGGTTGTGCGCCAGGGCGCTGGCGCTCAAACCGGCGCACAGTACCAGCAGCGCGGCGCTCAGTCGCAGACGGGAAGGGCGTTGAGCGTGGCTCATGGGTTGGCTCCTTGTTTGTTCAGCCAGGCAATGGTGGCGGGGGAGGCCTGGCTCAGGGGAATCGAGGCCTGATGCATGCTGCCGTCCCAGCCCTCCAGGGTGATCCACAGTTCGGCGTCAGTTTTGGTTTTTTCCGGGATCGGCAGTTGTGTGTCCATTCGGTAAGGCGTACCGAAGAAGATCACGCCGGCTGCACGCAGGCTGCGCGGCTTGCCGATGCGCAGATAGGTGGCCTTGACCTGTTCGATACAGGTATCGCAAAGGGCGGCGCTGAAGCTCTTCATATAGCCGGCCGGCCCCGTGAGTATGGGGGCTTCATTACGAAGTTCGGCCAATCGCAGGCTCCAGGGTCCGACCTGGATATCGCCGATCTCGTGCTGACCCAGGCCACTATCGCCGCGAAACAATGAGGCATCGGCGAAGTATTTGGGCATGAAGCCCAACGGGATCAACAGCAGCAGAACATTGATGTGAAACCGCCACTTGTGCCAGAAGCGAGACAGTCGGGATGGCCGCTTGATCAAGGTGGACTTGCTCACAGGCTGGCCTGCGAAGGTTCACGGCTCATGGCCGCTTGCGCCTTGATGCGGGTTTTCTTGTCCTCGCGCTTCAGCGCGTTGGCGGTCGCCAGGGCGGTACGTTTGGTCCAGATGAGCAAGCCGCTGAGCACCATCATGCTCAGCAGCAGGCCGAAGAAAAACCAGATCAGCTTGATCCAGATTCCGCCGAAGTCACCGGTGTGCAGCGGGCGCATGGATTCGGTTACGAACTCCAGCGAGGAGCGATCGGACAGTAACCGTAAAGCGGCCAGGTCACCGTTGTACGGGTTGAGCGTCGCGGTCTGGAACATCAATGGATACCAGCCGCGACCGCCGACACTCATGTGGCTGTAGGCGTTACCCGGCAGGCTGACGAAACTGGCTTGCAGCCCCGGAATCTTCTGTTGAGCGATCTCGATGGCGTGATCCAGGCTGATACGTGGCGGCGGCGTGCCAGCCGCTGAAATGGGTACGCTTTCTCGGGACATGGCCGGGATGATCGGTTCGCTGGAGATGGAAATCTGGTTATCAAACAGAATCGCCCGGATCAGGAACCAGATGCCGGTGATGGAAATGACCGCAATGAACCAGATCGACCAGATGCCGCACAGTCGATGGAAGTCGCCCCAGAAGATGCGTGCTCCGTGGCGCACACGCAGGGTCGGGCGCAGAAAACCTTTCCAGAAGCGCTTGTAGACCACCAATCCGGTCATCAATGACACCAGCATGGGCACGCCCAGAAACGACACCAGATACCAGCCCCAACTGAAACCGTTGGTGAATGGCACCAGCCACCAGCCATGCAGGGCGCGGGTGAAAGCCTTGAAGTCGAAGGCGGGCGCAGTGCCCTGAATGACGCCGGTGTACGGGTTGACGTAGACCGTCAGTGAACGCCCGTCGGGGTAGCTGACTTCGACATCAAGGGCAAAGTGTGATTCGTCCGGACGGCTGATGCTTTGCACCCGTGTCTGGGGCTCGGCCTTTTTGATCGCAGCCAGAATCTGGTCATAACTGAGCAGCGGGGTATCGTCCGACGGCTGGCTGGCGCGCATTTGCGGGTTGGCTAGCCAGACTATCTCCTGGCTGACGACCGCCAGCGTGCCAGTCACACAGACGATCAGGACAAAAAACCAGATGGGCAAGGCGAGCCAGCTATGTGCCAGGAACCACAGTTTGGAGCGGGATTTCTTCGACATGATTACGCGTCTTGATTCGGTGAAAGGCCGCGTGACTACGGGCTTCGTAGTTGGCGTCCCTGAAAGGCGCAGTCGTGGCTTTTGCCTACGCGAAAGGCCTGTATCCCTATAAGACGGATGAGCGAAGCAAATCCCGATAAACGATATGAAAGTAAATGTTTCGCAATTCTCCCGATTATCCAGAACTGCTCTTGGGGATCTCGGTAAGTAGCGCTGGCAGGTGAAGCAACCGCGCCAAACAACCCTGTGGGAGCGGGCATACTCGTGAGGAGGCCAGACCTGCCACCCAAAAATCTAACCCTGACTGAACATCTCCATCGCCCGCTGTCTGATCTGCTCCTCTGTCAGATCCTCCTTGCGTGTGGCCAGAAACCACAAATGCCCATAGGGATCCTTCAACGTGCCGCTGCGATCACCGTAAAACTGGTCCTTGACCTCGGACACCGTCGTCGCCCCGGCGTCCAGCGCCCGTTGAAATGATTTGTCGACATCAGTCACATACAGATGCAAACCGACCGACACCGCTTTGTCGGGGCTGCTCAGTGGCCCTTGATCACACGGCGAGCCGAGCATGATTGCGCTGTCGCCGATACGCAGTTCCGCGTGGCCGATGCCGCCATCGGGCATGGCCAGGCGCATGACTTCGGTGGCACCGAAGGCTTTCTTATAGAAATCGATGGCCTCGGCGGCCTTTTGGATGCCCAAGTATGGGGTAATGCTGTGATACCCCTCCGGGATGGGCTTGATGCTCATGACGTTCTCCCTGATTTTTATTCGAAGAGATGTGGCTCCACCCGAAAGGTGGAAAATTCACTATAGAACTGTCCTTGCGGCGAGGATTTTTGCCCGACGAGCAGCACCCATTATCGGTATTAGAGAAAGTGCGGCCCGGGCCCTTGTTCTCCCAGCACATCGCCCTGATTGCGCAGCGGACAAGCCTCCATCGACAGGCAGCCACAACCAATGCAGCCATTGAGTCGGTCGCGCAGCAGCGTCAGTTGGTTGATCCGCTCATCCAGTTCGCGCTGCCACTGCTGCGACAGGATCTTCCAGTGCGCCGCGGTCGGGGCGCGATCATCCGGCAGGATTTTCAATGCCTCGCCAATTTCCGCCAGCGTAATGCCCAGGCGCTGTGCAACTTTGATCAGCGCTACCCGCCGTAGCACTGCGCGTGGATAACGCCGCTGATTGCCAGCATTGCGCTGGCTTTTGATCAACCCCTTGGCTTCATAAAAGTGCAGGGCGGTGACTGCAACGCCGCTGCGGGCCGCGACTTCGCCCACGGTTAACGGCTTGTGTAGGTTTTCTTTGGTGATCATCTGAAACAGCTCTTGACCTTGACTTAACTAGAGGTTTTACCCTGCGCTCCTTCGAGTCGCAAGATTCGCCTTACAGATACGAGGGGGCTTTTCATGCAAGCATCAGCGAAAAATCGTAGCTTCACCCAGTTGATCGAATTCGAGATCGAACCTCGGCAGCAAACGGCACTGGTCTTGGCGTTGTCGGTGCAGACCGAGCGTTTGGCCCTGCGCTACGAGGGGTTTGTCAGCGCCAGTGTGCAGGCCAGCGACGATGGCCGGCGGGTGTTGAGTTTTGTGCAATGGCAGAGCCGCGAGGCGGGGGAGGCGGCATTCAGCAGTTTCGAGAATGGTGAACAGGATTTTTGGCAGTTGATCCGCGCCCATCAGGCGAAAACCGTAACGTTCAATTCGTTTCAGGTGCTGAGCAGCATCGCCCGCAGTCATGACGATGCGCTGCACTGCCATTTGGTCGGGTAGTTCGAAAGCTGGATCAGCCGTTCGCGGGGAGATGGTCAAATTCTGATAGCCACTATCGAGAGCGTTGATTTTTGCACGAGCGCGGCCGGGCGTAGCCTTTGTCCATCGACTCCTCACTGCTTGCCAGGACGCGCCCCATGAATCGTTTACTGACCCTTTCGCTGTTGCTCGTGGTTTCCGTGCTTGCCGGATGTGCCACCCATGTCTCCCCGGAACAACGTCCTTACACCCCCGAAGAAACCCGTGAGTTAGCGATGGAGGCCCTCAACCGCAGTGGTTTGTCCTTTGACGAATACCACGCGAAAAAAGCCTTGTTGCTTGGCCAGTCGCAAAAAGCATTTGGTTTCGATAAACAAGGCGAAATGAGTGCTGAGCGTGCCGTACAGCTACACGGCCGTTCAAGCTGAAAGCCAACTGTACTGCTTGAAGTTTTACCTAACTGTCCATGGGTTTAATGGACAGCGTGGGATAGGGTCGACATCTGAATGACCTTGATGGATTGCTCACCATGACCCTCTCGCTTGATCTTCTGCTGGGCTTTGCCCTGTTTGCCCTTGTCACCTCGATTACGCCGGGGCCGAACAACACCATGTTGCTGGCATCGGGGGTGAATTTCGGCTTCAACCGTACTATCCCGCACATGCTCGGCATCACCTGCGGCTTCTTTGTGCTGGTGGTGGCGGTGGGTTTTGGTTTGGGTGCGGTATTTCAGAACTATCCGATTCTCTATACGGTGCTGCGCTATGTCGGCGCCGCGTACCTGCTGTATCTGGCGTGGAAAATCGCGCGCTCTGGGCCTGTCGGTGACAGCGCGCAAGGCGAAGGCAAGCCGATCAGCTATCTGGGCGCTGCGGCGTTCCAGTGGGTCAATCCCAAGGCGTGGATCATGGCCATCGGTGCCATCAGTACCTACACGCCGATGCAGGGTTACTTCACCAATGTGCTGGTGATCGCCGCCGTGTTCGCCATTATCAATCTACCGAGCGTCGGCGTCTGGGCCGCGTGCGGTACGCTATTGCGCAATGTGCTGAAGGATCCGCGCTGGTTGCGTGTTTTCAACTGGGGAATGGCCACGTTACTGGTAATTTCGCTGTACCCGTTACTTCTCGAAAGCTTTAGCTGACGCATTGCTTCAATCGCCGGCCCGATGCCTGTTAAGCTCGGCTTCAGGAGCGTTCCTACGCACTTTTAAATGAAGTTGTTCTTCTTTAACGGCATCCGATCAGGTATTGATGACGCTCTCGAACCGACGCGCAGCTCACGAGGCTGCGCTGTGCCGTTTGCAGACACGAGCCTCCTGATCCCGGAACACGCTCTGCGAGTCTTTTATGAACACACGTCCGTTGTATTTCGATTACGCCGCCACCACCCCGGTGGACGAGCGGGTCATCCAGGTGATGATCGAATGTCTTGGGTTTCACGGTAACTTCGGCAACCCGGCCTCCAGCTCCCACACCTTCGGCCAACAGGCCCGGAAAACGGTCGAGCAGGCTCGCCGGCAAGTCGCCGAACTGGTTGGCGCGCAAGCCGAACAGATCGTCTGGACCTCCGGTGCCACCGAGTCCAATAACCTCGCCCTCAAAGGCGTGGCCCAAGCGCGCGGTGTGCCGGGCGGCCACATCATTACCAGCCAGATCGAACACAAAGCCGTCCTCGATACCGCCCGCCAATTGCAGGACGCCGGCATCGCCGTGACCTATCTGGTGCCGGACACCGACGGCCTGATCACGCCGCAGGCTGTCAGCGAAGCGATGCGCGATGACACCTTTCTGGTGTCACTGATGCTGGTCAACAACGAACTCGGCACGGTCAACGACATCCCCGCCATCGGCGAGGTCGTGCGTGGCCGCCAAGCACTGTTCCATGTCGATGCGGCGCAGGGCGCTGGCAAGGTAGCGATTGACCTGGCGCAGTGGCCAGTGGATCTGATGTCGTTCTCGGCGCACAAACTTTATGGTCCCAAAGGCATCGGCGCGTTATATGTCGGCCCGCGGGCGCAGCAACGTTTGCAGGCGCAGATTCATGGCGGCGGCCACGAGGGAGGGCTTCGTTCCGGGACTCTGGCGACCCATCAGATTGCCGGAATGGGCGCTGCGTTTGCCTTGGCTGCAGCCTCCTTTGATGAAGAGAAGACGTCCATCGTCGCGCTGCGCGAGCGCCTGCTCGAACCACTGCTGAGCCTGCCGGGCGTAAATCTCAACGGCAGCGCGAGCCAACGTATCCCGCACACCTTGAGCCTGACCTTCGGCGAAGGCGAGTTCAACAGCGCGGCGCTGAGCCATTCGATGGCGTTTTCCGCAACCTCGGCCTGCAACTCGGCAAGCAACGCGCCGTCCCATGTGCTGTTGGCGCTGGGGCATGACGCACGTCTGGCCGAACGCACCATTCGCTTGAGCCTTGGCCGTTTTACAACGACCGAGGATATCGACAAGGCCGTAGAATTGATCAAAACCGCCTGCGCCAGTGCTCCGGCATTCTGGGCGACAGGTCTTTAACCAGCCGACCTAACGGCTACGAATAATAACGATGAAGTGATTGGCAGGAGACATGATGAGTAACCAGACCTCGACCGAAGGATCGGTGCCCCACCGCCTCGCGCAGACCCGCGAACTGATGCGCCGCGAAGGCATTCATGCGTTGTTGGTGCCGTCGGCCGATCCGCATTTGTCGGAATACCTGCCGGGCTACTGGCAAGGCCGGCAATGGCTTTCGGGCTTTCATGGCTCGGTCGGGACTTTGATTGTCACCGAAGATTTCGCCGGCGTCTGGGCCGACAGTCGTTACTGGGAACAGGCGACCAAGGAGCTCAAGGGGAGCGGCATTGAACTGGTCAAGTTGCAACCGGGTCAGCCGAGTCCGTTGGACTGGCTGGCCGAGCAGACGCCGGAAGGTAGCGTAGTTGCGGTCGATGGTGCGGTGATGGCTGTGGCTTCAGCGCGCACCTTGAGCAGTAAACTTCAAGCACGCGGCGCTCGTCTGCGTACCGATATCGATTTGCTGAAGGAAGTCTGGAGCGATCGCCCGAGCCTGCCGAATGCTCCGATCTATCAGCATCTGCCGCCACAGGCGACTGTCAGCCGTGTCGACAAGTTGGGCAAACTGCGCGAAAAACTGCACGAGCGCGGAGCCGACTGGCATTTCATCGCCACCCTCGACGACATTGCATGGTTGTTTAACCTGCGTGGCGGCGATGTGTCGTTCAACCCGGTGTTTGTTTCCTTCGCGTTGATCAATCAACAGCAAGCCATGCTGTTCGTGGCCTTGAGCAAGGTTGATGCAGATTTGCGCGCAGTGCTCGAAAAAGATGGCGTGACGCTGCGCGATTACAGCGAAGTGGCTGACGCTTTGCGCGCTGTGCCGAATGGCGCCAGCCTGCTGGTGGATCCGGCCCGAGTCACCAGCGGTCTGCTGGATAACCTCGACAGCGGCGTGAAACTGGTCGAAGGTTTGAACCCGACCACGCTGGCCAAATCGCAAAAAAGCGAAGCCGATGCCCAGCACATTCGCAAAGCAATGGAGCAGGATGGCGCAGCGTTGTGCGAATTTTTCGCCTGGCTGGAGTCGGCCTGGGGCCGAGAACGCATCACCGAATTGACCATCGACGAGAAACTCACCGCTGCCCGTGAACGTCGTCCTGATTATGTTTCGCTGAGTTTCAACACCATTGCTGCGTTCAACGCCAATGGCGCGATGCCGCATTATCACGCCACCGAAGAAGAGCACGCGGTGATCGAGGGCGATGGTCTGCTGCTGATCGATTCCGGTGGTCAGTACCTGGGCGGCACGACCGATATCACACGGATGGTGCCGGTCGGTACGCCGACTGAAGAACAAAAGCGCGATTGCACGCGCGTTTTGAAAGGCGTGATTGCACTGTCGCGAGCGCAATTTCCGAAAGGCATTCTGTCGCCGTTGCTTGATGCCATCGCTCGTGCGCCAATCTGGGCCGAGAGCGTGGATTACGGTCACGGCACCGGTCACGGCGTGGGCTATTTCCTCAACGTTCACGAGGGCCCACAAGTCATTGCCTATCAAGCGGCGCCGGCACCGCAGACGGCGATGCAGCCAGGGATGATCACGTCCATCGAGCCTGGCACTTATCGTCCGGGTCGTTGGGGCGTGCGTATCGAGAACCTGGCGATGAACCGTGAGGCGGGCAGCAGTGAATTCGGTGAATTCCTCAAGTTTGAAACCTTGACGCTGTGCCCGATCGACACTCGGTGCCTGGAGCCAGCGCTGCTGACGCAGGAAGAGAAACAGTGGTTCAACACCTATCATGCCGAAGTGCGTGAGCGTCTGAGCCCGTTGCTCGATGGTGCGGCGCTGGAATGGCTGAACACTCGCACTATGGCTATCTGATCGACTGCAACTCAGGCGCTGATACCAGCGCCTGAGTCACGGCTTCCTCTAGGCTTGGCGCAGCGCTTCCTCGACAAAGTCGAGGCGATCCTGGCCAAAGAACATCTGTTTGCCAATAAACATGCTCGGCGCGCCGAAAACTCCGCGTTTAACCGCTGTTTCCGTATTTTCCTTAAGAACGGCTTTGACGGTTTCGTCGTTGGTCAGTGCCAGTACTTCTTGTGGATCGAAACCGTGCTCGCTCAATACCGCTGCGACAGTTGCTGTTTCATCCAGGCTGCGGCCTTCTACCCAAAGTGCACGAAACAGGCAATCAATTAAGGCCTGGAAACGATTTGGCTGACGCAGTTGGACACCTGTTACGGCGCGCATCAGTATCAGCGTGTTGATGGGGAAGTGTGGGTTGAACCTCAGGGGGACGCCATAGCGTTTGGCGTAGCGGTCCAGATCCTGAAACATGTAGCGACCTTTTGCCGGAATCATTGCCGGGGAGGCGTTGCCGGTGGCTTTGAATACGCCGCCCAGCAGCATAGGCATGTAGATCAACTCGCTGTTGGTCGCAGCGCATATCTTCGGCAACTGGGTATAGGCGAGGTAAGTGGCAGGGCTGCCGAGGTCAAAATAGAACTCCACGGTTTTGCTCATCATCGCTGAACTCTCTTTATTGTTATGGAGGGGATTACCAGCGCTCGTTCCAAGGGCGCAGGTCCAGCTCAAACGTCCACGCATCCCGTGGCTGACTGTGCAGATACCAATAGTTTTCGGCAATGTGTTCGGGGTTCAGAATACCGTCATGGTCCTTGGAGGCGTACTTCTCGGGGAAGCTGTTGCGGATGAAATCGGTATCGATGGCGCCATCGACCACTACATGCGCGACGTGAATGTTCATCGGCCCCAATTCACGCGCCATGCTCTGTGCCAGAGCGCGGATACCGTGTTTGGCGCCCGCGAACGCGGCGAAACCCGACGCCCCGCGAAGTCCGGCGGTAGCACCCGTGAAGAGAATGGTGCCGCGTTGACGGGTAACCATGCGTT
Source organism: Pseudomonas sp. NPDC087615 (assembly GCF_044743445.1). Taxonomy (NCBI): domain Bacteria; kingdom Pseudomonadati; phylum Pseudomonadota; class Gammaproteobacteria; order Pseudomonadales; family Pseudomonadaceae; genus Pseudomonas; species Pseudomonas sp. NPDC087615. The sequence continues at coordinate 152,704 of NZ_JBIUWM010000006.1, forward strand.
TGGCCACTTCGCGAGCATTGAGGAAACCTGAAAAACAGGCCATTTCCCAGATCTTGAAATACTTGCGAGCGGTTTCTTCGAGAATACTGCACGGCACATTCGCGCCGATATTGAATACGAAGACTTCAATCGGACCGAGGCGAGTTTCGATGTCTTCAATCAGCGCGATGACGTCTTCTTCCTTGCGCGCATCGCAGGCAAAACCGTGAGCTTCGCCACCCTCGGCCAGAATCGACTCCACCAGCGGGTGCAATTTGTCGGCGCTGCGCCGCGTGACGCAAGCGATGAATCCCTCCCTGGCAAAGCGCTTGGCAATCGCGCCGCCTGTCGCATCGCCTGCGCCGACAACCAATACGACCTTCTTGTTATTCATGGGTAGCCCCTTTATTAAACGATCGTTAAGTGAACGAACGTTATGCTAGGATCCAGGCAACGTCAAGGCGGCCAATCGAGGGCAAACACATGCGTTACTCCGCCAGTCACAAACTGGAAACCCGGGAAAAACTATTGCAGAGCAGTGCGCTTTCAGCCAAGCGATCCGGGTTTTCCACGGTTGGCGTCGATGGCTTGATGAAGGCCATTGGCTTGAGTGGTGCGGCGTTTTACAGCCACTTCTCGTCGAAGGATGCGTTGTTCTCTGCCATCGTCGAGCGAGAGTTGGGTCAAAGCCTTGAGCGACTGGGCGGGCATGGCACGCAGGATCGTGAGCGACTGGAACGCTGTCTCAAGCACTATTTGAGTATGGCTCACGTTGAACAGCCTGAATCCGGCTGTGCCTTGCCAGCGTTAGGGGCGGAAATCGCACGTTCGGACATTCAGGTGCGTGAACAGGCAGAGTTGTGGATATGCCGGCTTCAAGAGCGTTGGGCGCAGATACTTGAGAGCGACAGTCTGGCCTGGTCGGTCCTTTCGCAGTGTGTTGGGGCACTGGTGGTGGCGCGTATGCTGGCCACGCCGGACATTCAGCGAGCGGTGCTGAAGTCCAGTCACCACGAGATTGGACGCCAGATCGCTACACAGGCGTGATCTATTTACAGATGACGATCATGCTGCGACTTGTGTAGCCAGCGGGGTTGAGGCCAAACGGATAGTCGCCTGGTTCCTCCACGGCATCCCCCGATTTGGCGATGACCCTGTAGCCTTTCGGAGCGCAGGAATTAGCTGCGCTGGTATAGCACCGATCCCAAGAGGACGAGAGTCCCGAACAGTTGATGTGCAGTCCTTTCTTGCCGTGCTTTACCGAAGTTTTCGAAGTTGCCGCGCAGCCAGCGACTGCGAGTACGGCTACCAGTATCAAAATTCGCTTCATTACTGTCCTTATAGCTAGCGGCCACGAGTCTCTCGCTCGGGTCTGCCTGTATTCGCTCGCACTCTAAGCGTTTCGATATCCCTATCCGAAAAAATCCATATCTGGCACTGAGTTAAGGGCTTAAACATGGCCTAAATGAACGCCAATTGCCAGACCTTCGTCAAATCCTGTTTCAATCTGCCGCAATGACAGGCTTGGCCGCGCTACCCATAGTCATGGTCGCGCCGACGGAAGCCAGGATAATGCACAGGATCGCCAGCCATTGTGACAGTGTGAGGTATTCCTGCAGGAACAGCAGTCCCGACAACGCTCCGAACGCGGGTTCGATGCTCATCAACGTACCGAAGGTGCGTGCGGGCATACGCGTGAGTGCGACCATTTCCAGCGTGTAGGGAAGGGCGGTGGACAGGATGGCAACGCCAATGGCAATCGGAATCAGCGATGGCGTCAGTAGAGCCGCGCCGGCATGCACGATACCGATGGGGGCCACAAACAAAGCCGCGATCATCACGCCTAACGCAGCGGTTGTAACACCGTTGTCGGCACCGGCCTTCTGACCGAACAGGATGTAAAGCGCCCAGCAGACGCCGGCACCTAACGCATACCCGGCGCCGACCCCATCGATGCCGGCGGTTGTTGCTCCTGTAGGTATCAACAGCAGCAGCCCGGTTGCTGCCAGGCCGATCCATAGAAAATCGATGGCGCGACGGGATGCATATATAGCTACAGCCAGCGGACCGGTGAATTCGAGAGCAACGGCGATTCCCAGCGGAACCGTGCGCAAAGACATATAGAAGAGGAAGTTCATACCGCCTAATGCCATGCCGTAGACGATCACTGTGCGCAACGACTTGGCGGTTAGCTTCGCTCGCCATGGGCGCAGCAATAACAACATGATCACGCTGGCGAAGATCAGGCGCAGGGTGGTTGTCCCTTGAGCGCCAACCACCGGAAACATGCTTTTGGCCAAAGACGCGCCGGACTGGATAGATGCCATGGCTATTAAGAGCAGGCCAACCGGGAACATCATGGAGGCAAGAGAGCGGGGTTGGTCATTCATTGCGCGGTATCGTCCAAGGTGGGAACTGGGTATTGTTCTAGGCGTTGGGCAATATACTGCGCACTCGCTGCGGCTGCGTCTATATATACGGGGCTTTTTCCGGCTACCGATAGAAAAAAGAAATTAACGGTTGACGGCAGATTCTGGAAGCCTATAATTCGCCCCACTTCCGGCGCAGTCGAAACGAAAAACTCCTTGAGATTCAATGAGTTATGATGTTTTCTGCGGTGGGTTGCTTCAGGTTATCGAAGCCAGAAAGAAGTTGAAAAAGAGGTGTTGACAGCAGCGTGTAACGCTGTAGAATTCGCCTCCCGCTGACGAGAGATCGGAGGCGCAAGTGGTTGAAGTTGTTGAAGAAT